>CAILTG010000043.1 GCA_903837125.1 Candidatus Magasanikiibacteriota bacterium
TCCACATTTGAAAAGTCCGCAGAGTGCTTTAGGATCATTCTTTAATTTGTATTGCGGACGACTGCGACCGTGGAGAACCTCTTGTACTTGGTCAAAAAGTTGCTTGGAGATAATCGGCTGGTGTTTGCCTTCATAAATTTCTTTGCCATATTTAAAGTGACCATAGTAAAAAGGATTAGAAAGGATGAAGGCAACTCTTTTACGGTGGAATCTCTTTCCATTTCTAGTAACAAGCTTATTGCGTTCAAAAAACGAAGTAATATCTTCAAGCCTCGAGACTCCTTTGGCATACATTTCAAACGCCATCCGGACGATCCCAGCTTTTCTTTTATCTACTATAACAGTCTTAGTCCGGATATCATTCATGTATCCCACGGGCGCGAGGCTTGGATATATTCCATTCCTTACTTTTTGACGCAAACCTCTTTTAACATTTTCAGAAAGAGAGTCCACATAATATTTGCTTTGACCAAAGGAAATATTTAACATGAACTTGCCCTGCGAAGTTGGTTCAAACCAGAACTGTGGGAATTTAAGGGCTTGGATTTTGCCCGTATCCAAAAGATAGATGACCTTGCCACCATCCACGCTGTTTCTGGCCAGGCGATCCGGGTGCCAGGCTAAAATTCCTTGAGCCTCGCCTTGCTCTAACCTTTCTATCATCTCATTGAAAATAGGACGACCAGGAATTTTAGCAGTGCGTTTTTCAATAAAGATGTTTTGAATATACAAGCCCTCACGTTTGGCAAATTCCCGCAGTTCTGTGAGCTGGGCTTCAATGCTTAAAACTTGTTTGTCTTCCACGTCAGTGGATTTCCTAGCATAGAGGAAAAATTTTTGTTCCATATATTTTTTAATTAAAAAATAAATTAAATTTAAATAGCCACCCCGGTGCAACCAACCCAATAAGAGTAACTCTCTTGGATTGTCCGAGATGGCTATTAAAAAAAGCTACTCTTTTTGTTTGGGTTGGTTGCATAAATAGTATAACATATATTTAAAATAATGAAAATTTTTTCCATTATATAAACACACAATCACTTTTTCGTACAACGACGGGCAGCAATCCTCGAAACGAAAAAAGCGCGTGGCTTCGCGCAATTTCCCTGGTCGTTATTGTCCGAAAAAAGCTCTTGTGTTAAATTGGTAGAAACATACACCTCAACATTTTATTTTATTGTCCGGAGTGATATAATATTGCACAATGTGAGAGGAGGGGGAGAAATAATCCCGACTTCAGTCGGGATTATTTTTAAAAAATAATTAAAAATATATGAAAAAAACACGTTTGTGGTTAGTAGCGGTCATGTTTTTTGTTTTGTTGGTAGTGGCTTTGGCCATTATTTTATTTTATGGTTGGTTTTTAAATAAAATGGCGCGTGTGGATGCTGGCACAGCTCGGGCAACTTTTCCTTATGCAGATTATTCAATAGCAGAATTAAATAAATTATATCCGCAATATATTGAAAATAATGCCACGACTACTCAAAGTCCAGAACAAACACACCAATTATTTGTGGACGCACTTAAAAAAGGTGATTTTGATACAGCAGTGAAATGTTGTTTTAGAGAAGGGGATCAGGCAAAGATGAAAGAAGGGTTACAAAAAGTGAAAGATGATGGTTATTTGCAGGAGATGGTCACAGATTTAGACCAATCGATAAAACAAATAAGTTCTAGTTCTGTTGCAGCAACTTATTCTTATTCTGTTGTTAAAGAAGGTAAAAATTTTGGGCATAGAATAGATTTTTTAAAAAATGATCAAGGTGTTTGGTTGATTGAATCGTTGTAAACACTTAAAATATATAATATAACACATACTAGACATTAAATTATCTATAAAATATGAAATTAAGGAGGGGGGCTAATTTTTGGATAACCACTGGAATATTTTTCGGGGTGGTTGTCTGTTTTTTTATATTTATTTTTTCCAGCAATGAAGCAGATTCTTATGACACCACTGTGGCGCACCCGAATATTGCCGAATTGGCCGCTAAATTGTATAACCAGCAGGGTTTTACTAAAAAATTGACTAATCAAGAAATTGAGTGGCTTAAGCAAGGGGCTGAGGATGAAGATGTACCCACGCGCTGGTTCAATCATTTTTATGATCCGATTTATAATCATGGCCTAACTTTTGGCAGAATTTGGCAATCAGCCAAAGCTTGGGCTACTGATTATAATAATCAAAAAAATTATTCTTTAGGAGATAATTCTTGGAATCGGGCGCTTAGTGATTTTAAAAAAGGCAATCAGGAGCTGACTTTTAAAGAATTAGGTCATACTTTGCATTTATTGGCTGATATGACTGTACCAGCTCATACCAGAGATCAAGTGCATGCTCTTCCACCAGATTCTTATGAACAATTTGTAAAAAATAATTGGAATAATATTATTCCAACTTTAAAATACAATTATTTATCAGTCAGTAATTTGAATAGTACATTTGATGTTTTAGCTAATTATTCTAACAATAATTTTTATAGTGATAAGACAATTGAAGATAAAAAATATTCATTGGTTAAAATTACAAATAAAGTTATTGGTAAAGATATTTATGGTGATTATTATGTTTATAATTTTAAAGATGATTGTAGGGTTTTTGGTTCTGAAGATGGATTGAATTGGCAACAATTATTAACAAACAAAACTGAAAGAATGAATTTTGTTGATGATAATATTATCCTCACCGATTACGCCCAACACCTTCTCCCTAAAGCTATTGGTTATAGTGCTGGAGTGATTAAATTATTTTTTGATGAAGCTGATAAACAGAATGGTGGAGTGGATCTTTCTAGTAGCCGGATAAATGGTTGGGGAATTTTGGATAGTATTTTGGGTTCAGCTGTTCAATTGGCAGAAAATGCTAAGGATTATTATGATGCGCGGTTTGGGGGGAAAAGTGTGGCCATGGCTAATGAGACAAAGGAATTTGAAGCGGAGATTGTAAATACTGTGCTATTAGGCGATGCTCAAATTAAAACAGACAACCATACTAAGATTAAGACTAAGATTGTGACAGCGAGTAATAATAAGACTGAGGCTAAGATTAAGAATAACGAACCAGTTGTTCAAGTTGCACCCGTAATTCCAGCGGTAAAAGAAAGTGTTTCAGCACCAAGTATAAAAACAATAAATTCACCAACTGGTGGGTATGTGGTTTATGGAGGGACGGGTGGCATGACTCAGAACTCAGCTAACATAACCCAAACCCCGAATTCCGATAGTCAAACTTCAACACCTAACGACAACGCCACTAGCTCAACGATTTCTACCACAACCACAATAACAACCACTACAACACCTAATGATGTGACGACTTCAACACCAACTTCAACTATTCAAACTCCAACCACAACAGATAGTAACACCACAACTACCACCACTACACCTGACCAAGTTACCACTTCAACACCTAATACGCCAACCACCACTTGTACAGACGCACTGCAATGCGTTTCTACACCAACCACCACAACTTCCACAATTATTACAACTACAACTACCTCAACTGTAGATATTACCACCTCTACCACGTCCACTCCGGATTTAACACCTACTAGCACCACTTCAACTGTGCCAGACGTGGTAATTAATGAAGTGGCTTGGGCGGGCACGTCACCTGGCACACCTTATGATCAATGGCTAGAGTTGTATAATAATAGTTCCACAGATATTAATTTAGGTGGCTGGCAATTAAGTATTTCTGGCAGAAAAATTATTTTGAATGCTTCCACCATTCCGGCTCATGGCTATTATTTAATGGAACGTAATCGGGATGGCGCGGTTTTGGAAATAACTGCTGACATGGTTTTTAGTTTGTATCCGGGTTTTAATCAAAGTGGTGAAGATTTACAATTAGTTAATGTCAACAATGAATTAATTGATGAAGTGAATTGTTCCAGTTCTTGGTTTGCGGGTGACGCAACAGATTATCGGAGTATGGAAAGAATTAATTCTACCAAAAGTGGCAATGATCAGAATAACTGGCAAAGCAGTGTAGGTATGCGGCTTTTAGGTAGATCGTATTTGGGTAGCAATTTAAATGGTTCACCCAAGCAGGCCAATAATGGTGGTTTGGTTTTGCGTGACAGTCAAGTAGAAAATAATTATGTTTTGAGTAAAAAAAATAGCCCTTATATTTTAGAATTTTTTAAAGTACCAGCCGGAAAAACTTTAACTATTGAACCAGGGGTAACCATTAAAGCCAGATTTTCTGCTTCTGATATTGAAGTCCATGGAAATTTAATAGTGAATGGCACTGAATCAGAACCTGTAGTCTTTACTTCTTTAGGTGATAATCCGACTTCGGGAAGTTGGCTGGGAATTTGGTTTTATCCCGGTTCTAATGGATCAATTGATCACACAAAAATTAATTATGCAGGTAGTCTTGGTAGATCAGGGGATATTACTTTTGTTAACCAGGTTATTAGGGTTAATAATGCTACAGTAAATATTGAAAATTCTGAGTTTAGTAATAATTTAGGAACCATGATTTATTTAACCAATGCTTCAGCAAGCGTTGACCAGGTTAGTTTTAGAGGTGGTGAAAAGGCCCTAGCAGCCCAAAATTCTGAGGTAAGTTTAACCAATAGTAGTTTTGTGGATTTTACTTACGAAAGGGGACCGGTTACTATTGAAGATGTTTGGCCAACTTTGAATAATTTAAGTTTTTCAGGTAATGCTTTGAATCGTGTTTATGGTGATGCCATTTATGTTACCGGTTCGCAAACTTTAAGCAAGGAGATCTCTAAACAAATTTATTTTAGTTGGACTATGGTGAAACCTGGTGCTATTTTGTCCATTGCTCCAGGTTCAGAAGTAAATTTTATACCGTTTGGGGGAATGGAAATAAAAGGAAGTTTGTTTAGTAATGGCACGGAGTCTGAACCGGTAGTCTTCCAACCCTTAAATAATGGTAAAAATTGGGCGCAAATAAAATTTGAAAATTCTAATTCTAATTTATCATATACTAATTTTTTTGGCGGTAATTTAGCCACTAATATTTCAGAAGCTGATAGTGGGATGATTGTGGCTAATAATTCTACATTGCAAATGGATCATGTGGTTTTAGCTAATCCTTATCGTCCGGGCAATTCTTTATTTTTAAATAATTCGCAAGTTACTTTAAACAACAGCCAGATTTATGACAGCGAAAAATTTAATAATATTTGGGTACCGAGTTTGGGTATAAAAGTACAGGGCGGGGAAGTGTATTTAACCAATAATCAATTCAATAAAATTCAAACTGGTATTGGCGCGAATGATAATGCGTTGTTATATTTATTTTCTATGTCTACTTCTAGTTTTTCTGAAGTGGATAATTTGATTTCTTGGAGTGGTTGGACAGGGTTTGATAGCCAGCCACAAATTATTGGTAGCGAGTAGTCACAAAAAAATAACCTAAGGGTTATTTTTATTGTGTCAGAGGAGGGGATCTCACTCGCTTCGCTCTCACAAAAACCTTCGGGTTTTCGTGGGCTTTCCTCAGCAAGAGAAAACTATCGTTTTCTCCCTTTCCAGTTCGCTCCTCTCCAGTCACAAAAAAATAACCTAAGGGTTATTTTTATTGTGTCAGAGGAGGGGATCGAACCCTCGACCTTAGCGTTATGAATGCTACGCTCTTACCAACTGAGCTACTCTGACATTTTCTGCCGTATAGAATACCAAATATTTTAACAAAAGTCAATAAAACCATCCCGTGTCGGGGATGGTTTATGAGATCTGTTTGAATCTGTGCAATCAATGCTTAGGCTTTACCTTTTAAGGCATCCTTTAAACTTTTTCCCGCCTTGAATTTTGGAACAATAACTGAAGGAATTTGAATTTTTTGAGTTGGGTTTTGTGGATTGACACCAACACGTCCAGCGCGGGTTTTAGCGCTAAAAGCTCCAAAGCCAGCAATGGTTACTTCACCAGCTGCCTTAAGGGTGGCAGTGATAATTTCGGTTAAAGCCTCTATCATGGCTTCTCCTTCTTTTTTTGAGATGCCGACTTTTTCAGCAATTTTTTGAGCTAATTCTGCTTTGTTCATATAGTTTTTAAATTAAGAATAAGACGAAGATTAAGAAAAATAGCTTAATCTACACAATTAGTATACTCCAAAAATAAATTTATGTCAATAGAGCCAATTTTTGGTTGTCCACAACCAAAAAATGTCAAATTCACCTAATTTCTAATTCATCTAATAAAATTACCAATGACAAATATCCAATTTCCAATCAATACTAAATTTCAAAGATTAAAATTTAAATTTAACATTTGGATTTTGACATTTTATTAGAAATTAGGTGAATTAGGTGAATTGGAAATTTAAAGAGTCCGTTTTGAGACGGACTCTTGTGTTGGTTTAAGTATTTGATTTGTAGTTTATTTCGCGTATTCTATAACTCTACTTTCTCTAATCACCATTACTCTAATTTCACCAGGGTATTGTAGTTCATTTTCAATGCGACGAGCAATGTCTTTGGCCAAGTTGTATGCTTGATAATCATCAACAGCATCAGGTTTTACAAATACGCGTACTTCACGGCCAGCTTGGATAGCATAAACTTTTTCCACACCTGGAAAATCAGCAGCGGTTTTTTCTAGTTCTTCCAAACGAGCCACATATTGTTCATAAGTATCGCGACGAGCACCCACGCGTGAGCCAGAAATAGCATCAGCAGCTTTAACAATTTGTGTGATTAATTTTTCTGGTTTATCATCATGATGGTGCATCGCAGCGTCTTGAGCGTCTTCATCCAAACCAAATTTTCTTAAAATGGTGCCACCAATTTCTGGATGTGTACCTTGAGTTTCTTGATCTACAGCTTTGCCAATATCATGAAAGAAACCGGCTTTTTTAGCTTTAGCGGCATCCACTCCTAATTCTTCAGCTATTAATCCTGAAAGATAGGCCACTTCCATTGAATGGTTTAAAATGTTTTGACCATAAGAAGTGCGATATTTTAAACGACCCACAATGGAAACTAATTTTGGATCTAAACCGGTAATACCCAATTTGTACACTGCTTCTTCACCGGCATTTCTTATATCAATAGCTAATTCTCTTTTGGCTTCTTCAATAAATTCTTCAATTCTGGCTGGTTGAATGCGTCCGTCTTTAATTAATTTTTCTAAAGCAATTTGGCAAACGCGGCGACGGATAGGGGAAAAACCGGAAACTAAAATCATGTCTGGTGTGTCGTCAATAATTAATTCACAGCCAGTCATTTTTTCAATAGTTTTGATATTGCGTCCGTCCTTGCCAATAATTCTACCTTTCATTTCATCGGAAGGTAGGGCTACAGCAGTGGAAGTGGTTTCAGATGAGTGATCAGAGGCACAGCGTTGGATACTAGTTAAAATTATTTCTGAAGCTTTGTGTTGGAATGTTTCACTGTTTTCACGTTCCAATTTCATAATGCGCACTACCAAATCTTCTTTGGTTTGGTCTTCAATTTTTTGGAAAAGTTCGGCCTTAGCTTCTTCTTTGGTGTAATTGGAAATGGTTTGTAATTTTTCCATGGCCTTTTCATGGGCTTCATCTACCCGTTGTTTAATGGCTTGAATTTCTTCTACTTTTTGTTGCAAACGGGTTTTGCGATCTTCAAATTCCAATAATTTTTTGTCAAACAAAGACTCACGCTGTTCTAAGCGTGCTTGTATTTGACTTGTTTCTTTACGTCTTTGTTCTTCATCGTATTTAGCGTCATCAATAACTTTGATGGCTTTTTCTCTGGCATGAAGCAAAATTTCTTGTTCTTTATTTTTTGCTTCATTTAAAAGTTTTTCAGCTCTAGCTTCAGCAGAATTGGCTGTTACCTGGGCTACTTGTTTGCGATAAAAATAGCCAGCTATAGCGCCAACTACTAAACCGCCGATACTCAAAGCGAGTAATAAAAATGTTGTCATATAAAAAATTTCTCAGACCATTGAGAATTTCATCCACTTTTTGAAAGGGGATTATTATGAGTGTATACGAAGAATTGCCTCAAAATGAGGATAACCTAGAGAAGAAGTATTTTCAAATGATGTTTTAATTAAAGAAAATACACTTTTTTGGCTGGGTAAAGGCAAAATTCGTAAAGCAATCATATCTAGCTCAATAGTTTGTTTATTAATTAAGCGTTATTATTGTAACAAAAAACCGGTTGTTTGTCAACCGGAGTGGTTTAAGAGGGAAAAATTGACGGGTGTGGATAACTTCCGTTACTTAAGTGGTCAGGTGGTCAGGTAATGTGGCGTCGGCCAGTTTGTATTCACCAATTGCCGTCCGTTCTAACTCCTCGCAATAAGCCCCTACCCCAAGTTTTTTGCCAATATCATTGGCTAGTGAACGGATGTATGTTCCTGATGAACAATTTATTTCAATTTTTAATAAAGGATAATTATAAGCCAATATTTTAATAGCAAATATTTCAATATTATTTTTTTTTCGTTTAATGGTTATTCCTTTCCGCGCCAATTTATAAAGTCTTTGACCCTTTACTTTTTTGGCAGAAAACATCGGTGGTAATTGCTTTTGTTTACCGGTGAATTTTTTGAGAACTAAATTTATATTTTCTAGAGTAAGATTTATTTGTTTACAAAAAATACGAATAAAATATGAAATAAATTTGTTGTCATATTTTGATAATATTTTGCTAATATTTTTTTCATATTTGGTTATCGTTCCAGTCTTATCAAACGTATCACTAACATAGCCAAGTTTTAGTGTGGCAACATAAGTTTTTGGTAATTTCTGGAATTCGTCCAGTCGTTTTGTTGCTTCCCGTCCCACGCCCACAATTAATAGGCCGGTGGCAAATGGATCCAAAGTTCCAGCATGACCCACCTTCGCCCTGCGACGGGCTTCGGCGGGCAAGCCCACTTTTTTTTCTTGGGTATAAATTTGTTGGCGAATATAGGCCACAACATCAAAAGAGGTCCAGCCAAGGGGCTTGTTGATCAAAACAAACATACAATATACATGGAATAAAATACAAAATAATTTATCGTTGTGTATATTCTTCCATGTATTTTGTATTTTGTCCATGGTACAATATAAAAGTATGAATAATGACAACGTCACAATGGGTTGGGGTATAAAAAATAGTGCTGGAACTGAGATTTGGGACATTGAGCCGGTATTTAAGGCTGAACGAGTTGAAATGAAAGATTGGTTAAAATTACTTTTTTATCCCAAGAAGTGGTTTTTGTATCGTTACCTTAAAAAGCAAGTGAATAATTGTTTGGCAGACAAGCCACAGGCACATGTGCCTGGTTTTCAATTTGAACCGGTTAGAATATTAGATGTTGGTTGTGGTACGGGAGCTGACGTTATTTCTTTTAAAAAATTGTTTGGTCGGCAAGTAGAAATTTATGGTGTAGACGTGGTAGCCCTGCAAATTGATTTGGCTAAAGAAAAAATAAAAAAATATGGTGTATGGGCAGAAGTAAAATATTATGATGGCAGTTGGTTGCCCTTTGAAAAAAATTATTTTGACGTTATTTATACTTCTGATGTTTTAGGTCATGTAAAAGATGTGCCAGGTTGGTTGGAAGAATTAAATCGGGTATTAAAGCCAGGTGGAGCGCTGAGTATGTTTACTGAATCAAAATTAGGACGCCATGCTTATGTCAGAAATTACTTAATGAAGCGAGGTCTGAATGTTGATCCGCACGCGGAATTTCACATTTCACTATATTCAAAAAATGATTTAAAGAAAATGATTGAAGCTTCGGGGTTTGAAATTGAAAAAATGTACAGTGCGTTTTGGGCGAGTTTTTTAGTTCATCCAGATGAGTTTATCCACAAATTGAACGACACGAATCAACGCAAATTTGCAATTTTACGATTGATAAATAAAATTTTATATAAAATAAAAAAGAAATTACATCCGTATTCCACTGCGTTGTGTGAGTTATATGGTTTGGTTGAGATGTATTTGGTGGGAAAATTTGTTGAAAGTCAGGGTTATGTAATATTGGCGAAGAAGAAATAAATCTAATTGACCTTTTGTCAAGAAGTGCTATAATTTTAGGCAGTTATTTAATACTGTGTTTTTTATGTCTGACAATTATTCAAATTTACAAGGTCAAAAATTAGCAGATTTACCAGGAATAGATATTGAAAAATTAAATGAGTTAGCCCGCATTATGCGTGGTTTTATTTTTGCGACTGTGGAAGCGGCACGATCAGGTCATCCTGGTGGGCCAAGCGCTAAAGTAGAACAATTATTGGGAATGGTTTTGGGTGGCAGCATGGCTTTTGATGCACTTGATCCAAAAAATTCTGGTCGTGATCGGGTGGTTTGGAGTGCAGGACATTGTTCACCAGGACTTTATGCCGGTTTGGCTTTAATTTATGAATCTTTAAGAAAAGCAGGTGTAAAATTTGATGCAGAAAAATTGAAAGCAATTTTACCGGAAGATTTGGTTAAATTCCGTCATCCGGATGGTCCACAAGGTCATATTGAAAATTATAATCCGCTTACAGATTTTGCCACTGGTCCATCGGGGCATGGTTTATCAGCAGCTGGCGGTATGGCAGCCGTGCATAAATCTTGTGGGTTAGACACCAAGGTTTGGGTGCTGATGGGTGATGCTGAGAGTGAAGAAGGAATGAGTTATGAAGCACGTAATTTAATTAATAGTTTGGGGCTTAGTAATTTAATTGTTAGTTTGGATTATAATCATTTTGGAATTGACGGAAATATTTCCGAAGTAATTTCTTCACCATATATTAATCACTGGTTAGGCTTAGGTTGGAATGTAATTGAAATTGATGGACATAATATTTTGGAATGTATTTATGCTTATCGCAAAGCGGCAGAGGGTTTTGGCAATAATAGTCCAACTGTAGTTTTGGCGCATACTATAAAAGGCAAATGTTATGGACAAAAAGAAAATACTGCAGATTCACATGGTACACCGGCTAAGTTTGAAGAATATTTAAGTATCATGAAAAATCTTGGTTTTAATATTCCTGGTGTAGAGAAAGAAGTTTTAAAAGACATTGAAGTAGTTAAATCTCAAATAAATACAGATTTGGCTAAATATGTTGTGGAAAGATTAGAAGTTTTAAAAAATAATCTTAAAAGTGAAAAGGAATTGTTAAGTGTAATGGAAAAAACTTTAGTTGGACGGAAATTAATAAATCCAGTGTCAATTAAACGTCCGGAAGTTCTGCCAGCAGAATTAGTTTTTGAACCTGGGACAAAAGTGGCAACACGTAAAGCTACACAGGTTTGGTTTGAGTGGCTCATGAACCAAACGGCATTTTTTTATGCTGGCACCGGTGATTTAAGTAAATCAATTTTAATTGACAAAGCAGAAAAAGTTTTTGGTTTAATATCTCGTGAAAATCCTTTGGGGCGCGGAGTGCGTTTTGGTATTGCCGAACAAAATATGGCGATGTGGCAAGCTGGTTTAACAGTTGATCGATTGCCTGGTGATTTTGCGCCAATTTCGGTTTTTTCTTCTTATGCGGTTTTTACTTCAATGATGACCAATTGCGTGCGTTTAACTTTAATTAATAATCATTTGAATCCCGAACACAAAGGTTTCTTTATAATGCTCGCCGCGCATGATGGTCCGGAAACTGGTGAAGATGGACCAACTCATCAAGGTCTTTATTGGATGAGTATGTTCACAGCTTATCCGGGAATAAAAGTTTACAAACCAATGGATGCTAATGAAGCTATTGAAATGTTGTTTTATGCTTTAGAAAAAGGCGAACCAATCGCGTTGTCGGTTAGTCGGCCGGATACTGTTGTTTTAGACCGAACAGTGGGAAAATCCAAAGCTAGTGATGCAATGAATGGGGCGTATGTGTTTTATGATAGTCAAAAGTCCCAGCCCAAGGCTGGTTCGCCTCGGGCGGAAAAAGTTGTGTTAGTAGTCAGCGGATCGATTCCTTTGGTTAATACTATGGAAGCAGTGCCGGAGTTGGAAAAGCAGGGAATTAGTGTTAAAGTTGTGGCGGTAACTTCACCACAGTTGTTTGAAGAATTGAGAAAAAATAATCCAGAGAAAGCTAATGAAATTTTTTCTGATGAAGATAGAAAAATTGCTGTTACCATTCACAATGGTTGGAAAGGATTTTTGTATCCGTTTTTATTGCCAGCAGATTATGAAAAGCGTACGATTGCGATTGATACTTATTTAAAATCCGGAAATGCTAAAGAAGTTTATGAGTTGGCGGGATTGACAGCCGAGGATATTGGAGAAAAAGTGTTGGAAACAGTCAAAAAAAGCTCTAAAGTTTAAGTATGTAATAAGTAGTGTTAGAGATTGATTTTAATTCACCTAATTTCTAATTCACCTAATAAAATTTTCAATAACAAATTTCCAATTTCCATTCAAGGTCAAAATTATAATGTCAAAATTTGTCATTTGATATTTAATATTTGTAATTGATTTGTCATTGGTAATTGGATATTTGAAATTAAAAGTTATGATAAAAGAAAAAGGACCAAAAACAACCAGAGTGGGAAGTTTAAAAAAATTATTGGAAAAAGTGGAGAATGGTGTGTTTATTTTAGATAGGAAAAAACAGTTTGCTTTGCCAGGAGGTATTTTGGAAGATGATTTAACCAAAGAACAGATAATTGCGGCTTTAAAACTTTTAATAAAAGAAGATGCGGAGAAAGTTGTGGTGGTTGAAGAAAAGAAATAAAGAAAAAAAGAAAAGTAAATTAAAATAATTTTGGTTTTAATTCTAATTTAAATAAATTATATGCGTTCAAGAATAGCTGACTCAGGAAAATTAACGTCTGCGGAAATGGGTAAAATGGATCCAGGTTCTCCTGAATCAAAACAAGCACAATTAGCAGGTTTAAAAGCCGCTTTACCTAAGGCTGAAGAAATGGAACGCAATGCTCAAGCTGCACTTGACCTGGTAAGAGATGGATCAGCAGAAATTGATGAAGAAATTCTTAAAGTTGCCAGAGAATATTTAGTACAGAAAGAAATATTGTTGGAAAGAATTGCACAACTTGAAAATGAACTAAAATAATTTTTTATTATTTATGCAAATACCTAAATTTCTCACTGATAAAAATTTAATTCCCAACGTTACTATTAATCCTAACTTAAATTATCTTGGTACTGAAACAGCTTTTGGTTTTGGGGCGGAAGTATTGGCTGTGGAAACTTCTAAAAAATTTCCTCAAGTATATAAATTTCATGTGGGTGATACCGGTCCCACCACTCCCGAACCGATTATTAATGTGGCGATTCAGGCGCTTAAAAATAAAATGACCAAGTATGGCCATTTTCAAGGTTATCCGCAGGTGCGAAAAAATATTGCTAAGTATTGGAGTGAACTTCGTGGTGTGGAAATTAAACCGGAAAATATTTTACTTGAGCCTGCTGGCAAATCGGCAATTGAATTAGCTTTGCAAACTTTAATTACTCAGGAAGACAAAATTATTGTGCAAGATCCTGGGTATCCGGTTTATGAATCATTGGCCGAGTTTTATCATCATGGACAAGTTTTACACTGGCAGGCTTATAAAGATCAGGAAAAACAAACTTTGGAATTTAGAGTAGAGGATTTGGAAAAATTATTACAAGAAAATAAACAAGTTAAACTTTTGGTCATCAACACCCCTCAAAATCCTACTGGTATGGTGATCGGCAGAGAAAAATTGGAAGCTGTGGCTGAGTTGGTTAAAAAATATCAGTTTTTTGTTATTTTTGATGATATTTATGATCAAATTGTTTTTGGCGGACGGAAACATTTTAGTTTTATTTCTATTCCAGGAATGCTAGATTGGACGGTAAATTTAAATGGCTATTCAAAAAATTATGCCATGACTGGCTGGCGTTTAGGATTTGTAGTGGCGCCGGTTTGGCTCATAGAAATTTTTGGTCGTTTGGCAATCAACAAGTGGAGCAACGTGAATAAAATGGAACAAATTGTGGCTGGAGCAATTTATGGTGATGTGGAATTGGATGGTTTTAAATACCCAAGCATTAAAGATGAAGTGCAAGAAATTATAAACAAAGATTTTATTGAGTATGAAAAAAAAGGTGGTTTTGTTTCTGAGGCCTTAAATTTACTTAAGCCTTTTATAGTTTGTAATGAAGCTGAAGGAGCCTTTTATTTATTCCCTAGTTTTACTCGCGTTTTGAATCTTAAATATGTTAAAGAAGATTTGAAGATAGAAAATGATGTGCAGCTTCGTAATTGGCTTTTGTATGAAAGAGGAATAGCCACACTTTCAGGATTAGATTTTGGGGGCCGGGGCGCTGGACACATTCGCTTTTCTTATGCTGAAGATAGAAATAGACATATTATTCCTGGTATGAAGTATTTATTGAAAGTGGTGATTGAATTGATTGAAAAGAGCGGGGAAGTGGCGCCATTGAAGATAGAAGAAGTTGAGGTAAGAGTGGGGGAATTGGAAAAGAAATATTTCGCGTAGAGACGAGGCACTGCCTCGTCTGTATCGAGAAGAAAAATTAAATAAAAGAATCAAGGTGTATCAGCATCTTGATTTTTTTATTGTTTGTGTTAAGGTTATTTTAGAAAATTGTTCTTTACAAAATCCAACTTACCTAATGAAAAGAGCATTTTTTAACAAAGTGAGTTTTTTGTTAGGCAAAGTTGGCTATAACACGTGAAGCAGGGGGTTGCTTTCACGTGAAAACATTAGTGAAAGGACTCCGACGTTCGGGGTTCTACAAAACGTTAGAGTTCTTGTCTAAGGCAGGTCGTTGAACGCTTCTGATTAAGTTCGGGAGCGACGAGAGGTGAAGTATGAGTACTTCCCCGGCTGGAAAGCCGAGCATCTGGGAGGGCGTCACGCTGAAGAGCGTGTTGTCTGGCGCGATCATGGCGGTCATCATGTGCGTGGCCAACTCGTGGCTGACACTCAAGGCGGGTGTCATCGAGGAGGGGCCGATCATCTCGGCCCTGATCTTCACCGGCATCTTCTTCGGTCTGCGGCGCAAGGTCACGGTTCTCGAGGCTGTCATCGTGGCGACCATGGGGAGCGCTGGCGGGAGCTTCGGCTTCACTGCCAACATCTTCGCGGCCTACAAGATGGCGGGCATCACCCTCACCACCACCCAGATGCTGTTGTTCACCCTCTCAACGGGGGCGTTCAGCGTGCTCATGGCGATTCCTTGCTACTACCTGTTCGTGGTCAAGGAAAAGCTGCCCTGGGCGGTGGGCGAGGCATGTGCCGAGGTCATTCAGAATACTGTGGACTCGAAGAACACCTTCCACGCCAAGCTCATTCTGGTCTTCACTACGCTGTTCTTCGGTGTCTTACTGCTCCAGGGTAAGCAGTGGATGCCCGCGGATACTGTGTTCTTCACCATCGGTGTGATGGGTGTTGGTCTGGCCTGGAGTCCGTTTTTCATCGGTGCGGCTGGTATTCTCGGCGTGCGCGTCGGTGCTGGTTTCTTGGTGGGTGGGATCGTTCTGATTCTCATCGCTCCGCTCACCACTACGCCGGCTACTCCCCAGAAGTTCTTCTGGCCGGGCGTGTCCTTCCTGATCACGTCCGGGTTCACGGCGCTGGCGCTCAAGTGGCGCACGATCAAGGATGCGATTCTCGCGCTCAGGAACATCGGCAGCGGCAACACCGAGGGCGGCGACATCATCTCCTTCAAGTGGCTCATGAGCCTGGGAGCGATCGTCGCCGTGATCATGATCATCATCATGTGGGCGTCGTTCGACGTCGCTCTCCACGTGGCGCTGCTCTACGTCGTCGTCGGTGGTCTGTTCCTGAACCTGATCGCCACGCGCGCCATGGGCGAGACGACCTTCAACCCGGTGCGGGTGATGGGTATCGTTCTCCAGGGCGTCGGCGCTCTGGCTGGTGGCATCAACCGCTTGGTCAGTCTGACCGGGGCCGGTATGGTGGCCGGCGGCACCAGTATGAACGGAATCCTCGATCAAGACCTCTACACCGGCCGGAAGCTCGGGGTGAACCCGAAGCTCCAGGTTGCGCTGCAGGCCATGGTGTTGCCTGTCATCGCAGTCGTCTGTGTCGCGGTCTTCCACTTCATGAGCACGTTCGTCGACATCTCTCTCACCAATGATACCCTGCCCGCTCCGGTGGCCAAGGCCTGGGCCGGGTTCGCGATCCTGCTGGATGGCGGAGAGTTGCCGGATGGGGCGGTCAGCCTCATGATCATCTTCGGCTTGGCGGGCATCGGCCTTGCCCTGGCCGAGAACGTCAAGAACATCAAACGCTTCGTACCCTCCACCACGGGCATCGGCATCGGCCTCATTCTGCCGGCGGCCTACTCGTTCGACTTCTTCGTCGGCGCCGTGCTGTTCCTATTCCTGCAGAAGAAGTTCAAGATGTCCGAGAACACGGTCACCAGCATCGCCGCTGCCGGTATCCTCGGCGAAGCCGCGGGCGGGCTGTTCAACGGGTTCATGCAGAGTATCGGGATCTTCCCGATGTGACCACCACAAGGAGGGGTCGGCCTGGTCAGCCGAATCAATCGTTGGCGCGTTGGAGACGTGCTGGCACAGGTGTGACGTTGGCCCCCCTTCGTCACCCCCTCCTCATTTTTTATTTTTATAAAGTAAAAAGTGAGGAGGAGTAAAATTAATTTTTAACTGGCTATGTTTTGTTTGCAATTTTGCAAATGTTCTATAACATTAATTTGTTTTTGACATTTAGAATATTAATTTAAATATTAACTTAACTAAAAATTGACTTTTTTCGCTAATTTATATATAATCAAACACATCACAGGCCTTTACGCTTTTTAAGCTTTTTAGGCCTTTTAAGCTTTTTATAATTATGAATGTAAGTGAACTCGCCCGTCAACTTAGAATAAATACTAAAGATCTGTTGGAAATACTCCCACAGCATGGTTTTGATATTGGCGCGCGAGCGGTAAAAGTAGATGATCGGGTGGCGGACAAAATTATTCGTCAATGGAAATATATTAAGAAAAGTGTAGAAGATAGAAAAAGAAAAGAAGCTGAAGAGAAAAAATTAAAAGAAAAAGAATTGCGTCGGGAAAGCGGGCAAACCGTAGTTTTAGCGGATTTGATTACCGTACGAGCTTTCGCGGAAAAGTTAAATTTGCCGGTTAATCAAGTTATTATTGAACTCATGAAAAATGGTATTTTAGCCAATCAAAATCAAAATATTGATTATGATACAGCAGCGATTATGGCTGAAGAAATGGGTTTTACTCCACAAAAAGAAGTGGTACAGCAAGTTGATCATTCCAAAGAAGAATCACGTTCACAATTATTGGAAGAGGCTTTAAGTCGGTCTACAGATTTAAAACCACGTGCGCCAGTGGTGGTAGTTATGGGTCATGTGGATCATGGTAAAACTAAATTATTAGATGCCATTCGCAGTACCAATGTTATTGATACTGAATCAGGTGGTATTACCCAGCATATTGGCGCTTACCAAACAGTTTGGAAAGATCCTAAAACACAAGAAGAGAAAAAAATAACTTTTATAGACACTCCTGGACACGAAGCCTTTACGGTTATGCGTTCTCGTGGCGCTAAAGTGGCAGATATTGCCATTATGGTGGTGGCAGCTGATGATGGCGTGAAACCACAAACTGAAGAAGTTATTAATATTATTAAGGCTGCTAAAATTCCTTTGGTAGTAGCAATCAATAAAATAGATAAAGAAGGCGCTGACCCAACCCGCGTGCGATCAGATTTGGCACAAAGAGGTGTGCAATGTGAAGAATGGAGTGGAGATGTACCTATGGTAGAAATTTCCGCTAAACAAAAATTACATATAGATAAATTATTAGATGTGGTGCTTTTGGTAGCGGATATGAATCAGGAAAAAATTATGGCTGATGCCAGTTTGCCAGCAGTGGGTACAGTTATTGAATCCCATATGGATAAAAATATGGGGCCAGTGGCTACCATTTTGGTACAGTCTGGCACTTTAAATAAAAATGATGCTTTGGTGGTTAATGGTGAGATTTATGGCAAAGTACGCGCCATGAAAGATTATAAAGGTGAAAATTTGGAAATGGCTATTCCTTCCACGCCAGTACAGATTATTGGTTTTAAAGTAGCGCCAGAAGTAGGCGATGTTTTGGATGTGAGCAAGGCCGCGGGTGCTGAAAAAATTGATGTTAAACAAAAAAGAACACAACAAACCAGTGCTGAAAGATCTTTTGTAAAAAAAGCTGATGAAAAGGAAATAAAGAGTGAAAGAATTTTGAATGTGGTGGTTAAGGCCGACGTACTAGGTTCATTGGAAGCGATTATTGGTTCTTTGGAAAAAATTAAACATGAAGAAGTGGCTGTAAAAATTGTGGGTAAAGGTTTGGGTAATGTGATGCAAGATGATGTTAATAAGGCGGAAGCTGGTGGAGCGGAAGTAGTTGGTTTTCATGTAAATTTATCGCCTGATGCCGAGGAATTAATGCGCAATAAAAATTTAAAGTTTCATCGTTTTGAAATTATTTATGATTTAATTAATTGGGTAAAAGATGAATTGGAAAAATTATTAGAACATGAAAAAATTGTTACCGAATTAGGAAATTTAAAAGTATTAGCTATTTTTAGAACTGAAAAAAGTGCTATCACCTTGGGCGGACGAGTGGAAAATGGTAAAGCTAAAAAGGAATCATTGGTGCGGGTTAAGCGAAACGGAGAAGTGATGGGTATTGGTAAAATTGTTAATTGTCAAAGTGGTAAACAAGAAGTAAAAGAAATACCCAGTGGTTCAGAAGGTGGTTTGCGGTTTGAAGGCAAAACTAAAATTGAAGTGGGTGATGTATTAGAATTTTATACTGAAGAATCAAAAGCCAGAAAAATTGTTTTTGGAAATTAGTTTTTTTATATGGGAGATGTAATAAATATTGATTCATCAAGAAGATCAAGAGAAAAAATAAAAACTCCTGAGGGTAGTGTTGAAATGCCTAAAGGTACTGCAGAAAAAAAGAAAGTTAACAGATTACAATTGGATAGTTTGCGCTTAAATGGGGAGCCTAGGATTGATTTGATGACCAAAAAAGGTGAAAAGGTTGGTCAAGCTGAATATACTTGGGTTACCGAGCCAGACATGCTGAATAAAGCTAATATAAGAATTCATGAGGCTGATCAACAGGGCGCTGAAGAGGTAGTGGAAAATATTGGTGACGAAAAAAAAGCCGAAGCCATAGCCGTTGAGCGGTTGGAACGATCTCATTTGGATTCAATGCTAGTTACGAAGTTTATGGAATTTAAAGGCCTGGGCGGTGAAGTTTTGGAGGCTAAGGGCGATAGTATATATTTTGATGATAACACTCATCCTGTAAAAACTTTGTTTACCACGGAGAATGCTTTGCAAAGAAATTTTATTATTCCTGAGTCAGGAAGTGGGCAATTGGAAAAATTGATGGTTGGGGACATAAATGTGTCTATCGGGGAGGCTCCCGCTCGTTTTGCCGTAAAAAGAAATTATGGCTCAAATATTTTAAAAGATAATGGCTTGGGTTTTACAGTTTCTTGGGTTGCCAAAACTAGTGAAGGTGATGTTAGAATGGATTTGAATTTTTTGTATGGCCGAGAACAAAAAGAATTAGAAGAAGAGGTTGTTGGTGAACATAAAGATAAATATCTGTTGCCAGAAGCAGATCAAAAATTATTTCAAAAATGTGCAGACATCTATAAGGCAAACGGTTTGGATCCTGCTAAAACTAAAAATGCTGTAATTAAGTATATCTTAGATAGCGAAGTGCAAATTTCTGAAAATTTTTATAATGAGTTTAAAGATAGTAAATGGATTCCTTCTAAAAAAGAAGTGGAAGATGCCCAAGAAGAAGCTAAGAGACAGCATGAGAATTTGCAGGCAGCGGCTTAGAGTTATCCACTCTTGCCAGTTAAAATTTGGAATGATAAAATAAACTTTGCCTAAAAGCAAAGTTTTTTATTTATTAATCAGTTTTAATCAATGCTTTATGTCAGAAACTGTTTTGAACGATCAGAATTTTGAGGAA
The DNA here is from genome assembly GCA_903837125.1 of Candidatus Magasanikiibacteriota bacterium. Classification (GTDB taxonomy): domain Bacteria; phylum Patescibacteriota; class Patescibacteriia; order Magasanikbacterales; family UBA922; genus CAILTG01. The sequence continues at coordinate 19,912 of CAILTG010000043.1, forward strand.
GAAGTCTTAAAGTCTAAAGTGCCGGTTTTGGTGGATTTTTGGGCACCTTGGTGTGGTCCTTGCCAAATGATGGGGCCAATTATTGAAGAATTAGCTAAAGAATTTGCGATTGATAAAATAAAGATTGGCAAACTTAATGTAGATGAAAATCAGGTGGTAGCTGGCAAATATCAAGTGATGAGCATACCTACTTTTTTGGTTTTTAAAAATGGTGAAATGGTTGATCAAATGGTTGGTGGAATACCAAAAGATAGATTAAAAAGTATGATAGAAAGGCATATATAATTTTATGAATAATCCTTTTGAAAATGCCCTAGTGCAACTTGATAAAGCGGCCAAGATCATGAATCTTGATAAAAATATTCATGAGACTTTAAAATATCCAGACCGTGTTTTAATGGTGTCTGTGCCTGTACAAATGGATAACGGCGAGACAAAAGTTTTTAGCGGATTTCGTTCACAATATAATAACGCGCTCGGTCCTTACAAGGGCGGTATTCGTTATCACCAGAATGTTAGTTTAGACGAAGTAAAGGCATTATCTTTTTGGATGATGGTGAAATGTGCTACGGTAAACATTCCCATGGGTGGAGGTAAAGGTGGAATAATTGTCAATTCTAAAGAGTTGAGTGAAAGTGAATTAGAAAGAATGTCGCGCGTTTATATTCAAAAAATTTGGCGTAATATTGGTTCACAAATAGATGTACCAGCACCAGACATGTACACCACTCCAAAAATTATGGGTTGGATGCTTAATGAATTTGAAAAACTGTTGGGTCACGCTGATCCAGGCGCGATTACTGGTAAAGCAATTGCTGATGGTGGATCAGCTGGTCGGGAGACAGCCACTGCTCAAGGTGGTGTTTATGTAGTAAGAGAATTGGCAAAAAAATTAGGTTTAAAACCCGCTGAAACTACAGTGGCCGTACAAGGCATGGGTAATGTGGGTGGTTTTATGGCTAAAATATTGCGTGGTGATGGCTATAAAATTGTGGCTATGTCTGATTCCAAAGGTGGTGTGTATTCGGAAAATTTAAATCTTGAAGCATTGTTTAAACACAAAGAAGAAACTGGCTCGGTGCAAAATTTGGAGGGAACGCAAAATGTGACTAATGCCGAATTATTAGAATTACCAGTAGATATTTTGGTGCCAGCGGCCATGGAAAATCAGATTACTAAAGACAATGTTAATAAAATAAAAGCCAAAGTGATTGTGGAAATGGCCAATGGGCCAACTACTCCGGAAGCTGATGAGATTTTAAAACAAAATGGAGTGGTAGTAGTGCCAGATGTTTTGGCCAATGCCGGTGGTGTGGCTACTAGTTATTTTGAATGGGTGCAAAATGTAAAAAATGAAAAATGGACAGAAGTGGAAGTTTTTGCTAAGTTGGAACCATTAATGATTAAAGCGTTTGATGAAGTTTGGGAAACAAAAGAAAAATATAGTATTGACTTAAGAACCGCTGCCTTCGTAAAAGCGATTGAGCGAGTAGCGAGTAAAATGAAGCATTGATTGCACAGATATACAATGATTTAAACTGAGAGAAAATAAAATTTTTACATAAAGACGAGGTAATACCTCGTCTTTATTATTTTCATTTACAGATATTTACAAGAAAATAATTTAGTAATATAATTGGGCGGGTTATGTTTGGAGGTTCACATGGACCGTTCTCAGGAACATCCTCTGAATCCAATGAATTCTATTGGAATTGGCAGAGCCTGGGCCTCTCAGGGTCCAGAAGGTTGGTCCACCGAGGAGGATCAAGGTGCGGCGTTGGTCATGGTGACCGTCGATCGCGACGGTAAAGAGGTCAGCATGACGCTCGTTGAGATGATCAACCAGCCATCGCGCAGGAAGTTGGCCGCAAACGCGGCTACAAAGGAGGGAAAAACATGACAAGGGGGCTACGGCGAACCGGGTCTCGCGACCCGGTTCGCCACCAGCCATTAGGAATCGCTTTCAGGCGATTTTTTGCATAAATAAACCCTGTACCAGAACGGTACAGGGTTGTTTTAAAAGGGGATTCGGGGAAGTTGGCCAGGCAACCTCCCCCCGTATTGATTAAGGAACTGTATGTTCCTTATATTTCTGTTCCAGCACAAGGCCAGAGTGATGAGTGAGCCTGTGAGGGCTCGAGAATAGAAAGAAAAACTTTCATATTTCGAAGGTCGATTAGACCTATCAACTCATGTATAGGCGAAGCCTACAAACAGAAAAAACTAAAGAACAACTGACATGGGTATTAGACCACGGAAGTGGATAAATATCAATGGTTTGTGTGGATAAAATATATTCTTGATTTTTTCACTTAAAAGAGTAAAATATACTTTAGTAATTAGTCCCGCAGCGAGCGGGATCCCGCTGTGGCGGGATAATTAGTAACTGGTAATTAGTAATTGATTATGAAAAAATACGATCCAAAATTAATTGAATCTAAATGGCAAAAATATTGGGAGAAAAATAAGACTTTTGAGGTAACAGAAGATGAATCCAAAAAGAAATTTTATGGTTTGGTTGAATTTCCTTATCCTTCTGGAGCAGGTTTGCATGTTGGTCATCCGCGACCATTTACTGCTATGGATGTAATTACTCGTAAAAAAAGAATGGAAGGTTACAATGTTTTGTACCCCATGGGTTTTGACGCCTTTGGTTTGCCCACAGAAAATTTTGCCATTAAAACTGGCCGTCAACCAGCAGAAGTAACTGCAGAAAATATTGCTAATTTTACTCGCCAGCTAAAAATGTTAGGTTATGGTTTTGATTGGTCTCGCGTAGTAGATACTACTAATCCAAAATATTATAAATGGACGCAGTGGATATTTTTACAATTATTCAAACATGGTTTGGCTTACAAAAAAGCTATGCCAATTAATTGGTGCCCTTCTTGTAAAACTGGTTTGGCTAATGAAGAAGTTGTTGATGGAAAATGCGAACGTTGTGGTACAGTAGTTGAAAAAAGAAATAAAGAACAATGGATGCTGGCGATTACCAAGTATGCTGATAAATTATTAGCAGGTTTAAAAACAGTTGATTATATTTCTCAGGCCAGAATTCAGCAGGAGAATTGGATTGGACGTTCAGATGGTGCACTTATAAAATTTCCAATTTCCAATTTACAATTTCCAATCAATTATCAAAATTCAAATGACAAAAATTATATTGAAGTTTTTACTACCAGACCAGATACTTTGTTTGGGGCGACGTATATAGTGGTAGCACCGGAACATCCACTTGTTGCTTCACTCTTAACAATTTCCAATTCTCAATTTCCAATTTCCAATAAAAAAGAAATTGAAGAATATATTGAAAGGACAAAGAAAAAAACAGATCAAGAAAGAGCAGACGCAACTAAACAAAAAACTGGTGTTGAATTAAAAGGTCTTAAGGCAATTAATCCCGCAAATAATGAAGAAATTCCAATTTTTGTGGCTGATTATGTTTTGGCTTCTTATGGCACAGGTGCCATTATGGCAGTACCGGCGCATGATGAAAGAGATTTTGAATTTGCTAAAAAATATAATTTGCCAATAAAAAAAGTCGTGGCTCCATTATTTACTATTGACGTTGGACCAGATCGTGTTCGTAATGACAAAAAAACGGTTTATCGGCGAACAGCCTACATGCTTATAAAGCATTGGAGCGAGGACAAATATTTATGTTTAAATTGGCCGAAGTTTAACTGGAATTCTGGGGTAATTGGCGGTGCTGAAGGAAATGAAGATATTGTAGAGGCAGGAAAGCGCGAAATTTTGGAAGAAACAGGTTATAAAAATACCAGATTATTAAAAAACTATGGCGAAATTCATAATTATTTTTTTGCTGGGCACAAAGATGAAAATCGTTATGCTTATGGATATCAATTGATTTTTCAATTGGAAAATGATGAACAGCTTTCAACCAAAGAAGCTGATACAAAAAATCACAACATAGTTTGGGTTGAAGGGAAAGAAATGGAAAAATTTTTAAACATGCCAAATTTCCTCTATACTTGGAAAATTTTTCAAGGAAAAGAAAGTGAATGTTTTTCAGGTGAAGGTGTGGCAGTTAATTCAGGAATGCTTAATGATTTACAAACAAAAGAAGCCAAAGAAAAAATGATTAGCTGGTTAGAAGAAAAAAATATTGGTAAAAGAAAAGTCCAATATAAACTTCGCGACTGGGTATTTTCGCGTCAGCGTTATTGGGGTGAACCGATTCCGTTGGTTTATTGTGAGAAGTGTAAGAATAAAAAATATAATTATATTTTTATTCATGCTTTTAGTAATAATTCACAACATGCATTTATGCCGTGGCTGAAAAATAAGTTGGAGGCACAAGGTCATGAGGTGTTTTCTCCTGATTTGCCTAACACAGACCACCCCAAAGCTATGGAGCAGGCGGAGTATATTTTAGATAATGTAAAATTGGATGAAAATACCGTGATAGTTACTCATAGTCATGGTGGGGTTGTAGCTTTGAGATTGCTAGAAAAATCAGGCCAAAAGATTAAAAAATTATTGCTGGTAGATTCTTTTATTAGGCCTGAATTTGTTGATAAAAAAAGGCCAGATGTAGAAGCCAGTGATAACTATAAATTTGATTTCAAAAAGATTAAAAAGAATTGTCAAGAATTTATAATTTTGGCTGATAAAAATTTTGCGGTGATACCAAAATTACAAAGTGAAGAAATGGCAAAATTATTTGTTGGAAAATTAATTATAACAGAACCAGTTGAAACGCATTTTAGAGCAAAAGAAGAACAGGAAGTTTTAAAGCAACTAGAAAACGACGGTTGGATTCCACTTCCAGAATCAGCCCTGCCGTTGGAATTACCGAAAGTAAAAAATTATGAACCAACTGACACAGGCGAATCGCCACTTGCCAGCATTTCTAAATGGGTAAAGACCAAGTGTCCGGTTTGTGGTGGACCAGCCAGACGAGAAACTGATACTATGCCAAATTGGGCCGGTTCTTCTTGGTATTTTTTACGTTATTGTGATCCAAAAAATGATAAAGAGTTTGCTTCTGCAGATAAACTCAAATATTGGACACCAGTTGATTGGTATAACGGCGGCATGGAACACACGGTTTTACACTTATTGTATTCACGTTTTTGGAATGAATTTTTGTATGATATTGGCGTGGTACCCACGAGTGAACCTTATCAAAAACGCACCTCGCACGGCATGATTTTAGCGCCAGATGGAGAAAAGATGAGTAAGAGCCGAGGAAATGTAATTAATCCCGACGAAATGGTAGAGAAGTTTGGTACTGATGCATTCCGCACTTATATTATGTTTATGGGGCCGTTTGATCAGGCTGTGGTTTGGGACACGAATGGATTAGTTGGAGTTAGGAGATTTCTTGAAAAGGTTTGGTTACTTCAAGATAAAGTGGTTTCAGGTAAGTCCCCAAATTTCCAATTTCCAATTTCTAATTTCCAATCAAATTCCAATGATAAAATTTCAAAATCCAAAATTGACACTTTATTACATCAAACAATAAAAAAAGTTAGTGAGGATATTGAGGCCATGAGATTCAATACGGCAATTTCTCAGTTGATGATTCTTGTTAATGAAATGAGTAAAGAAGAAAATATATCTCTTATCTCTTATCTCTTATTATTACAATTATTATCCCCATTCGCCCCACATCTTTCCGAAGAACTTTGGCATGAACTTGGTAATAAAGAATCAATCTCCAAATCCGTTTGGCCAAAATATGATCCAAAACTAATTATTGAAGATACTATCACTATTGCTGTGCAAATAAACGGCAAGTTGCGGGATACTTTTGATGTGCCAACAGAAATGACAGAGGAAGAAGTAAAAAAATTGGCCTTATCATCAGAAAAAGTACAAAAATGGCTGGAAGGCAAAGAACCGAAGAAAGTTATTTATGTTAAAGGTAAATTAGTGAGTATCGTGATTTAGTTTTATGTTGGAGGGGATTATCAGTTCAAAAAGCAAGACGTTTATGGCGTTTTGTTTTTGTTTTTTAGCTGGCGTATTAGTTAATTCTATTATTGATAAGAAAATTCCGTTTGTTTGGTTATATCTTTTATTATTTATTATCATCTCATTTATCATAATTTTTTGGAGTAATCTTCAATTTCGCTTTGTGCTGTTGTGCTTGGGTGCTTTAGTGCTTGGTGTAACGCGTTACCAACTCGCTTATCCTCTTGGCCAAAATAATATCGCGAATTTTGTTGATCGTAAAATGAATGTTACAGGTTATGTGTCAACAGAACCAGACATTAGACAAGACAGAGTTAATTATACTGTTAATTTGCAAGAAAATTTGCGAGGAAAAATATATTTTAAATATGGGTTATATCCACGTTTTAATTATGGTGATGAGTTAAAATTAAATTGTGAATTAGCAGCGCCGGAGGCATTTGATGATTTTCGTTATGATAGGTATTTGGCAAATCAAAATGTATTTGTAATTTGTAATAATCCTCAAATAGAAAAAATTGGTGAGGGCAAAGGTAATGTTATATTAAGAAATTTATTAATATTTAAAAATGTTGTAGCTAAAAAAGCTAGTATGCTATGGAATGAACCATATGCCGGATTTATGGGCGGATTGTTGTATGGTTATAAGGGCGGGCTGGGAGAGTTGAATAATTTGTTTATTAGAACCGGCATTACTCACATTGTGGCAGTTTCTGGTTATAATGTTACTATTATTGCCACAGCTTTGATGGCGATTTTAATTAGTTTGTATGTTTCACGCAAAAAAGCTTTTTGGATTATTGTTTCCGGAATAATTTTGTTTGTAATTTTTTCTGGCGCTTCTGGCTCAGCAGTGCGCGCCGGAGTAATGGGAGTTTTGGTTTTAGTGTCGCGACAAATTGGCAGAAAGTCTCGCATGGCTAATGTTTTGGTATTTACTGTTTTTTTCATGGTGTTAATTAATCCTTTTGTTCTTGTTTGGGATGCGGGCTTTCAATTGTCTTTTTTGTCAACTTTAGGGTTGGTATATTTAGAACCTGTAATCTCGAACCGCGTCGAACGCGGTGAGAGATCCCTTTCTAATAAATCCAAAAATGCTAGCAGTAAAGCGAAGGTAAAATCCAAAGTTAAGGGATTTCTCGTTTCACTCGGAATTATCGAATGTCTCTCTGCCATTCTAGCCACTTTGCCATTAATTCTTTTTCAATTTGGACGCTTATCAATTGTCGCTTTGCCAGTGAATATTTTAGTTTTGTGGATAATTCCGTTTTTAATGTTAGGTGGTTTTTTGGCCGTGGTGATAAGTTTTATTTTTTTTCCGCTCGGGCAAATTATTGCTTGGATAACATTCGTAGGTATGAAATATATTGTGGTGATTGTGGGATGGTTCGGAGGATTGAAATGGGCGGCGATTGATATTACTGTACCTTGGTGGATGATGGTCGTGATGTATGGGTTTATGATATACTTTGTTGGAAAACAAATATTAAAAAGAAATTGAAAGACATACAAATTTACAATTATCAATGATCAATTTACAATAAATTTTCAATTACACAATTTTCAATGGACTATAATTGGTAATTGAAAATTGATAATTTATTGAAAATTGTAAATTGTGAATTGATAATTATAAAAAAATTAAGAAATTTTATACAATCATTTAATCATATAATAATTATGTCCAAAATTAGAGTTTTAAATTCAAAACAAGGCTATAATTTATTAGTTGATTATTATCATAAAAAAGAAAAATATTGGGATAGTTTTGAAAAGGACAGAGTTTTGTCGTTGCTTGGTGACGTAAATAACAAAAAAATATTGGATGTGGGGGCGGGGACAGGTCGATTGGCATCGCGTTTGGTTAAGCTGGGAGCAGAGGTAACGGCGTTGGACGTGTCAGAGGAGATGTTGAAAAGAATTAAGATTAAGACTAAGACTAAGATTGAGATAATGGTTGGTGAGGCAGAGAATTTATCATTTTCTGATGAGAGTTTTGATATTATTATTGCCACTTTTTTGATTGTTCATTTAAAAGATTTACGAAGATTTTTTGATGAAGTATATAGGGTGTTGAAATCAGGTGGTTTGTTTTTAGTAACCAATATTAACCAGCGTAAAGCGCCGGAAATTAAAACTAAAGAGGGAATAGTGGAAATTGAATCATATTATCATCGGCCAGAGGCAGTGGTGGAAGAGTTGGAAAATTTAGCATTTGAGATTGTTGAAAATAAATTTGTTAATGAAGGCGAAACGTGGATCAATCAGATTATTTTGGCGAAAAAATAATAGACATACTATCTAGATAGTTATTTTTTTATGAAGAAACTTGTCATCGTGGTTTTTGTTTTGTTAATGGTTACCCTTGGTCTACTTTGGTATACCAAAATAACAATGGAAACAATTACCAGTGCCTCAGTACCGGAAATAAAAAGTGAAGATAAACAGACAAGTTTGCTAAAAATTACTTTTCTTAATGTTGGCCAAGGTGATGCGTCCTTGATTCAATTTCCGGATGGTGAAAAAATGTTGGTTGATTGTTCAATTGATTCGCGGATTTTGGAAGCTTTGGGTAGAGTGTTGCCCTATTATGATCGGCAAATAGATTATTTGGTGGTTTCTCACCCTGATGCGGATCATTATGGCGGGTGTATTGATGTTTTAAAAAATTATCAAATTAAAAATATTGTTTATAACGACGTAAAAAAAGCCAGTGATAAATTGTGGCAGTGGTTTTGGGAGAGTATCCAAAAAGAAGGAGCTAATTACCGCGAAATTGATCAAGAAAATGTTTGGGATATTTCTTCCACTTCAATTCATTTTTTCTATCCCAATCATCCGGTAAAAGATTTAATGAAAACTGATTTATATAAAAATTATAATGGTAATAATTTATCCATTATTATGGGATTAAATTATGCTAATCACCAAGTGTTGTTTACTGGTGACGCGGAAGTGGGTTTGGAAAAGTATTTAATGGATAATTTTGGTGATAAATTAAAATCAGACATTTTAAAAGTAGGACATCATGGCAGTCCGGGTTCATCAAATAAAGATTTTTTAGCAACTGTTAGTCCTGTCTTTGCTATTATTTCTGTGGGTAAAAATACCTATGGGCATCCTTCCGAGCGGGTGATAAAAAAATTGGAAAGAGTTGGAGCAAAAATTTTTAGAACAGATGAAGGTGGAGACGTAACCTGTGAAGTGGGGGAGATAGTTGAGTGTGGACAGAGTTAAGAGTTCATCCCGATTTCGTTGTGACGAAATCGAGGATCCCAATTTTCTTGTGTAAGAAAATTGGGATAAAAAAATTCCCTTAAGGGAAAGTTAAAAAGTGATTTTTTGCCCCGGGGTGGTAGGTCCCCCGGGGACTTCCGCGTTACAAAGAACGAGTCTGCTCTCACTTCCTACCCGAACGTGAGAGGTTAATGGTGGCTACCGTCATGCCGAAATATCGGCGGGGTGAGGTCTTGCCTCGTTGGCGGTCGGCGATTTGCCTTGGGTTCCCCCAGTTCAAGGCGGTTGCTAATCGCCTTAACCACGAAGAACGCCACCCAGACGAACACCACCCCCCAGGGATTGCTGTGTCCGTCAGTCGGCCACCCCTGGTACCACACCGCGGACAAGACGTCCAACAGTAGGAACCAGCCCATGATTACCCCAGCGATCACCAGGGCGATCTGCACAAAGTGCGAGCCCAGACGGGAGACCAGGTGCCGCACCAACCTCCAGGTCAGCAACGGCTCCTTTTTCGTCCCTTCCGCCCAGGGCTTGTACTTGTACAGAGCCCAGGTCAGCACGGCCCAGAACCAGATCCAGACGCACGCCTCCGGGCTGGCATGCCGCGTCTCCGGCCATTCCCGGTTCCAGATGAGGACTAGAACGTCCTCAAGCAGGAACCAAGTCCGGAAGGCTGCGATGGCCGCAAGGACGATCGCGACCACCAGCGCTACGTGCTGGATCATCCAGCGCTGGTTGTCCGGGTTCCTGGCCCAAATTCCCGCTTTCGATGTGCTGATGATGAGAACGGAATACCACATCACCAGCTTCCAGACGGGCGTTGCGCCCGGGATCGGGGTCGCCGGAATGGCAGGAGCCGGCGTTGCGCCTGGCGTGGTGGGCGTGGGGACGGCCGTCGTGGGGGGGCGGCGGAATCGTCGTCGGGGGGACATGAATTTGCCCAGGACCAAACCCAGACCCAGTGCCCCCAGACCCAGAGCCAGAGCCAGAATCAAATAAATACTCATGGGGTATCCTCCATTGGTCGACGTTTTTCGTCGTTTTTCCCTAGTGTAAGGCACAACTATCCGATTGTATCGGACCAATCAGTATAGCACAAAATTGACCTTTTGTCAAGATTAGGGTATAATAGATACAGAGAAGTAGATAATTTGGCTTATTTTAGATAAAAAATAAGCAATTAATATATTTTTTATGAAATTAATTTTACGTTGGATAATTAATGCCGGTACTTTACTGTTGCTGGCTAAATACTTTCCAGGAATTTATGTTTCTGGTTGGTATGCGGCGTTGGTGGCAGCTTTGTTTATTGGGCTTTTAAATACTTTAATAAGGCCAATATTAATTTTACTTACTTTGCCAATAAATATTATCAGTTTGGGATTATTTACTTTTGTTATTAATGCTTTACTTTTTTGGCTGGCGGCCAGTATAGTGAAAGGTTTTTTGGTAAATGGTTTTGCCCCAGCTTTTTGGGGAGCTTTAATCTTAACTGGGGTTAGTTGGTTGGTTAGTTCTTTATTAAAAAGTTGATATGAGAAATTATTCCTCCAATCGAGCGCAAAAAGGAAAGACAGCCTATCGTACTCCTAGTCCATTTAAAGCTATGCGGGCGGTAGAAGTTTCAAGTTTGCGAAATCCCAAGTGGAATCAAAAAATAAAAAATATTAAAGATACTAAATATTAGAATATTGAATATTGTTTATGTCCAATTACAAAATTATCTCTGTTGGTGGTTCAATTATCATTCCCAAAACTGGATTTGATATTAATTTTCTCAAAAAATTTCGTGCTTTGATTTTAGCTCGCGTAAAAAAGGGCGAGAAATTTATTTTAGTTATTGGCGGGGGAGCTACTTGTAGAAATTATCAGCAGACTCTGTCCAAGATAACTAAAATTAGTAACACAGAATTGGATTGGCTGGGAATTTATTCTACTTGGTTTAATGCTGAGTTTGTGAAATTAATGTTTGGTAAGTTGGCTTATCAGGAAGTGATTAAAAATCCTACTAATAAACTAATTACTAACAAGCCAATAATTATTGCTGGTGGGTGGAAGCCTGGGTGTTCTACAGATAAAGATGCAGTATTACTCGCGCAAAATTTTGGGGCGGAAGAATTGATTAATCTTTCCAATATTGATTATGTTTATGATCAGGATCCGCAGAAATTTAAAAATGCTAAAAAAATAGAAAAAATAAGCTGGCAGGATTTTCGTAAAAATATTGTGGGATTTAACTGGGTGCCGGGTAAAAATGTGCCGTTTGATCCAATAGCCAGTGTTTTGGCAGAAAAGTTAAAATTAAAAGTGAGCATTTTACAAGGTACAAATTTAGTAGAAGTAAAAAAGGTTCTGGAGGGTAAAGAATTTAAAGGGACAATTGTTTATGAAAGTTAATGGTAAAGAATACCAAACAGTTTGGCTAGAAAATAGTTCAGTTTTTTTTATTGATCAAAATTTATTACCATTTTCTTTTAAAATTCAAGAATCAAAAACTTGTGAAGAAACTTGTCTGGCTATAAAAAATATGACCATTCGCGGGGCGATTGCTTTGGAAGCGGCCGCTGGCTATGCCCTGCTTCAGGCATTTTTAGAAGCGCCAGTAACTAATTTTTGGCCCTATATAGAAAAATGTAAAATTATAATTGAGGCTACTCGGCCTACTGCTAGAAATTTATTTTATGCAGTTAATTTTATTTATAATCGGGCCAAAAAAGCTGTTAATCCAAAAGCTGAGGTTGCAGAGGCAGTTAAGGAATTGGTAAATGCTAGTGTGGCTGCTACCAAAAAAATTGGTGAACATGGTTTAACTTTAATTAAAGATGGTTTTAATATTGGCACGCACTGTAATGCTGGCTGGCTTGGATGTGTAAATTGGGGAACAGCTTTGTCACCAATTTACATGGCTAAGCGTGCGGGCAAGAAAATTTTTGTGTATGTAGATGAGACTCGACCGCGAGGACAGGGGGCGCGTTTAACTGCTTGGGAATTGCAAAATGAAGCTGTGCCGTGTGCCATTATTGCGGACAATGCGGCTGCCCATTATTTAAGTAAAGGTAAAATAGACATGTATATTGTGGGAGCGGACAGAATTGCTAAAAATGGTGATACAGCTAATAAGATTGGTACTTTAGAAAAAGCTATTTTGGCCAAGCATTATGGTGTGCCATTTTATGTGGCTGCACCTTTGGCAACTTTTGATTTAAATTGTGCTTCGGGGGCGGATATTGTTATAGAGGAACGTTCAGCAGACGAAATATTATATCAAGTTGGTCAAGCTGAAAATGGGGAATTAAAAAAGATTAGAGTTTGCGCCCCAGGTGCTGTGGCCTTTAATCCGGCGTTTGATGTTACTCCCGCAGAATTGATTACCGGTTTTATTACTGAAAAAGGAATTATTTCTGCTGAAACTTCTGCTATAAAAAATTTATTTTCTTAAAATGACTTTTCACGCTGTAAAATTTAAAGTAGATTTTCTGAATACTTCAGTGCCAGTTGATCCGCGGGTGGCAGAGCTGGTTCAATGGGGAAAAATATTTTATGAAAAGAAACTGGCACCGTTTGTAAATGGTGTGTCAGCTGGAAATTTAAGTTTTCGTTGTTTACCTGGAGAAAAGGAATTTGTGATTACTGGTTCACAATTGGGTTTTAATAATAATTTGTCAAATAGTGATTTTGTACGAGTGGTAGATTGCAGTCCAGAAAATTTTTTGGTGACTGCCTGTGGTACGCGTGAACCTTCTTCGGAAAGTATGTTGCATGCGGCTATTTATCAAAATCGAACTGATCTGAATTGTATTTTGCATGGCCATAGTGAAGAAATTTTAAAAAATTCTTCACGTTTAAAATTGATTGCCACAAAAACTGTGGAGACGTATGGTAGTTTTGAACTGGCAGAAAGTGTCTTGAAAGTTTTAGAAAAAAATAATTTTGTCGTTTTAAAAGGACACGGATTTGTTTCTTTGGGGCGAACCATAAAAGAAGCAGGTGAGAGAGCTGTAACAATTTTAGCAAGCTGTATTTAAATTTAGGTTATGAAACAATCTGGATTTTCAATGTATTCTTCTTCCAAAGAAGCCTGGGAGGCAATGCGTCAGGCAATTTTTGAAGCTAAGAAATCAATTTATTGGGAATTGTATATTTTTATAGACGACGAGGCTGGTAAGCCATTTTTTGATATTTTGGAGCAAAAAGCTAAAGAAGGATTGGATGTGAAAATAATTGTTGATTCGTTGGGAAGTTTTTGGTTGTCTAGAGAAAGGGTTAAGTCAATGCATAATGCTGGGGTGGAATTGATTTTTTTCAATGAAAGAAAAAATAAATATCGTGGCTGGTGGAAAAAATTATTATCTCGCACTCACCGCAAGTGTTTGATTATTGATGAGCAAATAGGCTTTGTGGGTGGAGTTAATATTAAAAAAGATATGCAGGATTGGTTTGATATTCATTTGAGAGTAGAAGGTAAAGTGGTGCATTCACTTCTTAGAGCCTTTGCCAAATCATATATTATTTGTGGTGGTGATGTGAATAAAGTAAAACATTTATTAAAGTATAAATTTCGTTTAAAAAATAATGAAGCAGAAATGATAATAGATGAGCCCAGTCTTAAAAGTTCTGCGGCGCGCAATGTTTACATTGAAGCTTTTTTGAAGGCTAGAGAAAGAGTTATTTTGTTTTCCCCGTATTATTTTCCTGACAAAAAATTTTTATATGCCTTGTGGCAAGCTAGAAAGCGGGGTATAAAAGTGGATCTTTTAATACCTTTTCGTGCGGATATTAAAGTTTCTACTTATGCTTCCTATCTTTGGTTTTCAGTAATGTCAAAATTGGGTGTTAAAATACATTTTATTGAAAAAATGTTTCATGGCAAGGGGGTAATTATGGATGATGAATGGGCAATGGTTGGCAGTAGTAATATTGAAAGCACTAGTTTTTATGATAATTATGAAATCAATTTGAAAATTAAAGAAAAGGAAGCTGTGAAAAAAATAAAAGATAAAATTTTAGATTGGATGGATAAGGCAAAAAATTTTGATGAGGCAAGATGGAAAAAACGTGGTTGGATAATTAAGTTTAAAAGTTGGTTAGCAGGAGTACTTTATAAGTTGTGGCATGGGGATAAGTAGTAGTATGAATCAAGATAATAAGAGTCAACCATTGGCAGACAGGATGCGTCCTCGTAGTTTTGAGGAATTTTTTGGACAGGAAGAAATTGTGGGCAAAGGTAAATTATTACGTAAGTTGGTGGAGAGTGACGAGTTATCATCATTTATTTTTTGGGGTCCACCAGGAGTTGGCAAAACTACTTTGGCACAGATTATCGCCAATCAGACCAATTCGCATTTTGTACTTTTATCGGCTGTAGAATCTGGTAAAGACGAACTCAGAAAAATTATTAAAGAAGCTAAAGATAGACTGCATGGCCTAGAAAGGCAAAAAACTATTTTATTTATAGATGAAATTCATCGCTGGAATAAGGCTCAGCAAGATGCGCTTTTGCCGGTGGTAGAAAAAGGTGATTTGATTTTAATTGGCGCCACCACTGAAAATCCTTCATTTGAAATTATTGGTCCTTTATTGTCTAGATCACGAGTATTTATTTTAAAAAAATTGGAAGATAATGATATTATAAAAATTATTGAGCAAGCACTGGTTGATAAAGATAGAGGATTAGGTAATTATCAAATTAAGATTGAAATTAAGACTAAGAAATTGCTTGCAGAATTAAGTGGAGGAGATGCCCGGGTGGCGTTGAATGGGTTGGAACTATCTTTCAAGTCCAAAGTACAAAAGTCCGTAAAGTCGAAAGTCATGATTGATGTAAGTGATATTAAAGAAGCATTGCAGAAAACGTATTTGATTTTTGACAAACGGGGTGAAGAGTTTTATAATCTTATTTCTGCTTTGCATAAATCAATGCGGGGAAGTGACGCTAACGCTAGTTTATATTGGCTTGCTAGAATGATTGAAGGTGGTGCAGATCCACTTTATGTTGCTCGTAGAGTTTTACGTTTTGCAGCCGAAGATATCGGAATTGCAGATTCTCGGGCTCTGCTTGTTGCTAATGCAGCTTATGATGCCTGTCATAAATTGGGATATCCAGAATGTAATGTGCATTTAGCCGAAGCAGTGGTTTATTGTGCCATGGCGAAAAAATCAAATTTACTTTATGCTGCTTATGAAAAAGCGGCGGAAGATGCTAAAAATACCTCGCACCTTGGTGTGCCAATTCATTTGCGTAATGCTCCAACAAAATTTATGAAAGAAATTGGTTATGGAAAAGATTACAAATATAATCCAGATTTCTTAGGAACAGTAGAACAAGAATATTTCCCTAAAGAGCTAAGAGGAAAAAAATATTTTTAATAAATATGACTGAACCAGGCGATAGCTAATTATGAAATCAGAAAATAAAACAATTTATTTATTATCCGCCATTGGTTTTTTTGGTATTTTTTCTACGACCATGGCTAAAAATCCGGTTTTACCACTTTATATTCATGCTTTGGGACAAGGTGAAACAGTGATTGGTCTTATCTCAGCTATTTCACCTTTGGCAGGTATGTTATTTAGTTTTCCGATTGGTTTAATGATAGATCGTTTGGGAAGGAAAAAGTTGTTAATGATTTCAGCATTGGTATTTACTTTAGCACCTTTAATGTATATTTTTGTCACGAACGCTTGGTTATTAATTCCGATCAGATTTTTTCATGGTTTAGCTACCGCAATTTTGGGACCATTATCTTCCACAATTATTTTTAATGCTTATGATAAAAATAAAGGTGAAAAACTTGGCACCTATTCTTCGGCCACTTTGATTGGTCGAACCTTGGCTCCGCTTTTTGGTGGGGCGATAATTTCCTATTTTACATTTATGAATGATTTGTGGAATTATCGTTTGGTTTATGTGGCGGTATTTGTTTTGTCCCTTCCGGTAATTATTTTAGCTTCTTTGTATAAAGAAGAAAAACAAAAAATGATTAGCCAAAATCGTTTTCATTTTGCTGATTTGTGGCTGGCCTTAAAGAAAATAATTAGTCAAGCGCGTTTATTTTCTACCGCTCTCGTAGAAATGTCAATTTATTTTATTTTTGGAGTTTTGGAAACTTTTTTGCCAATTTATTTATATAATCAAGGATATGGTGGAACGCAAATTGGTTTAATTTTTTCTTTCCAAATTTTAGCGATTGCTCTTACTAAACCGTTATTTGGTAAATTGGCTGATCGCACTGACAAACGAATACAAATTGTGATAGGAATGTTAATTTTGGGTTTATCATTGGCATTTATCCCTTTTATTAACAATTATCTTTTAATTGCCATTTTAAGTGTGTTGTTTGGTTTGGGCATGTCTGTTTCTACTGTGGCTACTAATTCTTATGTACCAGAAATTATAAAAAAGGAAGAGCTGGGCGCTTCTATGGGAGCTTTAAGTTCATTAATGGATGTAGGGCAATCCAGTGGACCATTTATTGTGGGGCTCATAATTACTTATTTTAGTTTTACTTATGGATTTTTGTTTGGCTTAATAATTGCTGCGCTGGCCACTGTTTATTTTGCAGTATGTAATTTTAGAAAAATAATAATTAAAAATAATGTATAATATATGAGTGATTTTAAAAAATATGATGCCACACAAAGAGGTGTGGACCACGGTTCCAGAACACAAACTAGTGAAGTAAGTGTAGAGAGTGGATTTAATGTTGAATTATTTGAACAATTACAAATGTGGCTTTTGGCTCATAAAGATACTCCAGATTTTTTGCAAAAAGGTAATTATGGTATGGGAGAACGTCCACAGTATAAAGATGGAGATGAGTATTCTCTTCAACAGTTATATGCTGAATTGGATTTAAGTAAGGTAAAGAAAATTGATATGTGGAAAGATAAGCCAGGGGATTGGGCGTGGCTTGTTGAAGCAATAAATGAACGTCGTTTGGGTTTAAAATAATATGGAGAATATAAAATTTTTACTTCATGTTTGTTGTGCGCCGTGTAGTATTGCTGTGATTGATGAGTTAAAAAATCAATATGCTTTGACGGTATTTTTTTATAATCCGAATATTTTTCCAGAAGCAGAATATTTAAAACGTAAAGCAGAAGTGATCAAAATTTGTGAAGAATGGGGAATAAAAATGATTGATCTGGATTATAGTGAGACTGATCAGTGGCATAAAGCAGTACTTGGTTTTGAAGACGAACCAGAAGGCGGTACTAGATGTGCTGTTTGTTTGCGTTTTCGTTTGGCTAAAACTGTAGATTATGCTCACCAACATGGTTTTAATTATTGGGGCACTAGTTTAACCAGCGGCAGAAATAAGAGCGCTGTGGTTATCGGTGGGATTGGTGAAGCGTTTAGCCGATTATATAAAAAAATTAAGTTTTATAATGTAGATTGGAAAAAAGAAGGAAGACAAGAAAAGGCAGCTAAAATGGTGGGTGAAAGAGGTATTTATCGACAAAATTATTGTGGTTGCGAATATTCCATGAAGAAAAATTATGAAGGATAATAAAACCGACTCTAATGAGTCGGTTTAAATTTATAATTACTAAATTTATAATTTTTATATTAGTTGATAATGATTATATTTCTCTCATTATCCCCAACATGTTCAATCCTAATTTTAATCACTTTTTTACCTCGCAAAAGGTTTTTTATTTTCTCTGGCCATTCAATTAAGCACACTGTATTTGGCTGTCCTAAATAATCTTCTACACCTATATCTATTAAGTCATGCTCTTTTTCTAAACGATAAGTATCAATATGTATCACTCTTTTTATTTTATACTTTTTACTTTCTACTTCGTAGACGTTCATAAGAGTAAAAGTGGGGGAGGTGATATTTTTCTTAATACTAAAATACTGGGCAATGCCTTTAGTTAGTGTAGTTTTTCCGGCACCTAACTCACCCTGAAGCAAAACAACGTCTCCGCCTTTAAAAGAAGCGGCGATTTTTTTGCCAAAATCTATTGTTTCTTGTTTTGATTTGCTGATCATGCTAATTCTGGGTACAAAGGAAATTTTTTAGTTAATTCAATCACATTGGCTTTAATACTTTTTAATTTACTTTCATCCTGCCAATTTATTATTCCTTCATTCATCCAATCAGCAATCAATTCCATCTCAGTTTCTTTCATTCCTCGTGTAGTTAAAGCTGGAGTTCCAAAACGGATGCCAGAGGGATCCATAGGACTGCGTGGATCATCGGGGATCATATTTTTATTTAAAGTAATGCCAGCAATATCCAGTGCATCTTGTGCTTGTTTTCCAGTAACACCTTTGGAAGAAAAGACATCTACTAATAACAAATGATTATCAGTACCACCAAAACATAGTTTGTAGCCGAATTCATTAAATTTTTTCTCTAAGATTTTGGCATTAGTTTTTATTTGTTTGGCATATTCCACGAAAGCAGGTTCTAGTGCTTCTTTAAAAGCCACTGCTTTGGCCGCAATATTATTTTCATGCGGTCCACCTTGAAGTCCAGGGAATACCGCCTTATCTATTTGTTTGGCAAATTTTTCTTTGCACATAATCATACCACCTCTTGGTCCGCGTAAAGTTTTGTGAGTGGTAGTGGTGACTACATCAAAAATTGGTACTGGATTGTTCATTTGTTTGCCGGCAATTAGTCCGCCAATATGGGCCACATCCGCCATAGTGATAGCGCCAACTTCGTCGGCAATGGCTTTAATTTTTTCGTATTCAATTTCTCGGGAATAAGCACTATAACCGACTAAAATCATTTTTGGTTTGTGTTCGATTGCCATTTGGCGTAAGTTATCCAAATCAATTTTTCCTTCAGCATTAGTTTTATAACGAATAAAATTAAAAACTTTGGCCATGTAAGTTACTGGATGTCCATGAGTTAAATGTCCGCCATGTGATAAATCCATGCCTAAAATAGTGTCTCCAAGATTAAGCAAACCAAAATATACAGCAATGTTCATTGGCGCACCAGACAAAGGTTGAACATTCACATGTTCGGCATTAAAAAGTTCTTTGGCGCGATCAATAGCCAATCCTTCTGCCACATCAATAAATTGGCAACCACCATAATATCTTTTACCAATGTAACCCTCGGAATATTTGTTGGTTAATACTGAACCTAAGGCTTCTAATACTGCTAAAGATACAAAATTTTCACTAGGGATCATTTCTAGACCTTCTTCTTGACGATTTAATTCATTTTTTATAGCCTCTTTAATTTGTGGATCAAAATCTACAATTCCATCCACAAACATTTTATTACTATTAAAACTTAAATCTACATAAATATATGGAAATTGTTGCTGTGTGTATTGAGCGTGTATTCCAATTTGACTGATATAACAAATTGGAAAATAGCATCTTAATTCTACATTTCCTTCTGTATTTAAGATAGGTAATCTAACATTAAAAAATGTATAATAAATTCCTTTATATTCATCGTAAATGTTCCATTTATACTCAACTTTTAAGTTTTTAGCAATAAAATGTATTTTTGACTTTTTTTCATAAATCATTATTTCTTCTGGCGTTTGTAAATATTTGTCGTAATTAATTCTACATGGTAGAAAAATGCCTAATTCAATAATATTAA
>CAILTG010000044.1 GCA_903837125.1 Candidatus Magasanikiibacteriota bacterium
ACTACATGATGGATAAAAACGACAATAACCATGCGGCCAAAATGATTTAAATAAACCGTGATCAGGCGACACTGTCTTTTGATAAATACGAATTACCCAAAGAAGAGGATAACGAAAAAATAGTAATATTTTTTTAAAAAGTCTCATAATAAATTTCTAATTCACCTAATTGTCTAATTCACCTAATAAAAGGCCAAATAATTAAATGCCAATCAGATTATTTAACATTTTATTAGGTGAATTAGGTGAATTGGAAATTAGGTGAATTTTAAAACTCATTTAAGCAATCTGCACTGCCTCAAAAGACTCAAAACATCCAACTCCAATTCCTTATAATCTTTATTTAATGCTTCTTTCTTCGCCATAAACAAAATCATAAAGCCAGTTTTTAATTTATTATCTTTTAATAACAATCTAACCACCTCTCGCATTTGTCTTTTCAAACGGTTGCGAACTACTGCTCGTTTGTCAATTTTCAATCCCACCACAAAACCAATCTTTAAATCACTTATTGTATACGCCCGACGAGGATATTTATTAGGTTCAATTTGCCAAATTTTAGCTTGAATTAGCGAAGAATTATAAAATCGGCCCTCTTTCATGAGAATCTCAAAGTCTTTCATACGAATTAAACGGTACTGTCTTGGTAACATATAACCCATTATAACACAAAAACCTCGGATTAGCGAGGTTTTTGGCTAATTTTAGCTTAATTATCTGGTTTTCCTGGTTCTTTTGCCCTTCTTTTCATCAGCTACAGTTAATTTCTTTCTTCCTTTGGCTCTGCGTCTTTTTAAAACATCGCGACCATTTTTTGAACTCATTCTATATCTAAAACCATGTCTTTTAGCTCTTCTTCTTTTTCTTGGTTGATAAGTACGTTTAGTTGCCATATAATCTTAAATTTAAGTTATTTGAGATAAAATCGATAATAGTATAGCATAAATTAGGCCGGCTGTCAAGAACCAAAACAAGATACAAAATACACATAATAACATACACAATAACAACTTGAATTTTTATACGTGTATATTGTATCGTGTTATTTATCCACTCTGTCCACACTTTGTCCCCACCTTGTTCACTTTTTGCTTATTTTAAGCCATTTTTCAATAATAAAAAGTATGGTAGAATGCATCCACTAACTAATAATTATTCAGAAATCCAGATAGTATATATTTATGACTAACCACGAAATCTGGCAAGCGGTGCTTGCTGAATTTGAACTAAAAGTGTCCAAAGCTAATTTTACCACCTGGTTTAGAAATACTGGCATTTCTCTGCTAAATAATGGCCAAGTGGTGGTTTGCGTACCTAATAATTTTACCAAAAGCTGGTTAGAAAAAAAATATCATTCTGATATTGTAAAATCTCTAGAAAGAGTCACTGGCAAACCTGTAAAAAAAGTAGAATACCATGTAGAAAATATTAAAAATATTGAAGAAAAAGAATGTACTTTAAACGAACAACCACCAGTATCTAGTTTGGAAACTCCTATTTATTCTGTACCGCCAAAAACTATAGCCGCCAAATACGGTTTAAATCCAAAATATGTTTTCTCTACTTTTATTGTCGGCAAAGGCAACGAACTAGCTCATGCCGCTGCCCAAGCAGTTGCTGCCCGTCCAGGCGAGGCCTATAATCCGTTATTCATATATGGTGGCGTAGGTTTAGGTAAAACTCATCTTCTTCAAGCTATCGGACAAACCATGTTAATTAACAACCCACAAACAAAAATTATTTACGTTAGTTCAGAAAAATTTACCAATGAATTTGTGACTTCGGTTAAAGAAGGCCGTATTAAGGAATTTAAAGATCGTTACCGCAGTGCTGATTTACTATTAATTGATGATATTCAATTTATTGGTGGCAAAGAACAAACTCAAGAAGAATTTTTTCATACTTTCAATGAATTACACCAACAAGGCAAACAGGTGGTCTTGACCGGTGACCGTCCACCTAAAGCCATCCCAGCTTTAGAAGATCGCCTACGTAGCCGTTTTGAATGGGGCATGATTGCTGACATTTCTGCTCCTGATCTGGAAACGAGAGCAGCTATTTTACAATCAAAATGCCAAGAAAAAAATTTCAAACTTAATCCTGAAATTGTTCAATTAATAGCAGCCACCGTCCAAAGCAATATTCGTGAACTTGAAGGAGCTTTAAACAAAGTAATTGCTTTTCACCAACTAAAAAGTATGGAACCAACCAAAGAAACTGTTAAATCAGTACTTTCCTCTTTTGAAGCACAAAGCATGAAACGCTCGCTTACACCCAAAGAATTAATTAATCTTACTGCTGAATTTTATGATGTGGCTCTTAATGATATCACTGGTAAAAGCCGAGAAAAAAGATTAGCTCTTCCTCGTCAAATCATTATGTATTTATTACGTGAAGAGTTAAAAATGTCTTACCCGGCAATTGGCAACGAACTGGGTGGACGCGATCATACTACTGCTATGCACGCCCACACCAAAATTGGTACTGATTTAGAAAATGATCTAAAATTAAAACAAGAATTAGAAGCGATAAAACAACGACTTTATGTAAACAATATTTAATCTTTATGCACAGAGCTTCTCTTCTACATAAGATATTTAAATCACAAATTCACCTAATTCCTAATTCACCTAATAAAATGTCAAATTTAAAATAAACAAAATATACTATTTTCAACATTTTGTTATTTGGATTTTTATTAGGTGAATTAGTAAATTAAAAATTAGTAAATTAAAAAAATACACTTATCCACAAAATTGTTAATAAACCTGTAGACAAACATCTTAATAAGTAGAAGTTGAACAATATTATCCTGTTAATAAACAAACAAATATCCACAGTTAAAAAAATACCAATAAAAATATCAACAGTTTAACTAATAACTTATCAACATTCCATTAACAAATAAAAATCAAAAAAAAGGCTAAGATCATTTAAAAAAACCACTTATCCCCTCTATCCACAGCCCTTACTACTATTATCAATCAAATATATAATATATTATACGATAATAGAGAACCCCAAACGATTTGAATTGGTGTAATAAACTTAAACAAAAATAAAACAAATCTAAATCAACCTGTCTCTATCTAAATTAATGCTATGAAATTTATTTGCACGAAAGAAAATTTATCATATGCACTAGACGTGGTGAGTAGTGTTGCTAGTAAGCACACCAATTTGCCAATTCTAATGAATATTTTGCTAAAAGTTGGAGATTCAAAAGTGGAATTAGTAGCTACAAATTTAGAGGTAGCTGTTCGTGTTAATCTTCGAGCTAAAGTAGAAAATGAGGGTTCTTTTACTGTGCCAGCTAAAACTCTAACTGATTTTGTGCACTTATTACCGGAAGAACAGGTGGAAGTTGAACTGGAAGAAAATGAATTAACCATTAAGTGTGGTAATTCTTCTACAAAAATTAAAGGTGTGCCAGCTGATGAATACCCAGAAGTGCCTGGGGTTGAAGAGGAGCATGCTTATGTAATTGAAGCGGACGTTTTTAAACAAGCTTTAGCGCAAGTGGTTTTTGCGGCTTCCAAAAATGAAATTCGGCCAGAATTGTCAGGAATTTATTTTGGTTTATTTACCGAAAGACATGGCGGTTTGGTAATGGCGGCCACTGATTCTTATCGTTTGGCAGAAAAAAAATTATCTGTAGAGCAAGGTAAAGATGAAATGAGATGTATTGTGCCGGCCAGAACAGTCTATGAAATAATTAGATTATTAAGTTTAGCTAGATCCAAACAAACTGAGACAAAAGTACGTTTGTGGTTGTCAGAAAATCAAATTGCTATACGTTTTGATGATTTTGAAATCACTTCTCGTTTAATTGAAGGTAAATATCCAGATTACGCCCAAATTATTCCGAGTGAACTAAAAACTACCGCCTTGTTTCCGATAAGTGTCATGGTTAATAAAATAAAAGCTGCCAGTTTGTTTACTACTACTGGCGTAAATGCAGTAGTCTTTGATTTAAACGCAAATCAGCATACTATTGGGGTTTCATCTACCTCCACTCAAACTGGTGAACATTCCTCAGAAATTGAAGCTGATGTTAAAGGACAAGAAAATTCAATTTTATTAAATCATCGTTATGTTTTAGATGGTTTGCAAAATATTGTTGGGGAAGAAGCGGAATTTAAAGTAAATAGCGGTGAAGCACCATGTTTGTTTCAAGCCAAAGGTGATAGTAGTTATTTGTATATTGTAATGCCGATTCGACAGTAATTGAAAGATTAAAAGAACGAAAGATTAGAAAATAAATAATTGATAGAAATTAAAAATTATTTAAAAACCGCTGATGAGGCGGTTTTGTTATTTATTTTTTTGGTATTGACTCTCTTTCTCTGGTTTGTTAGGCTGTAATTACTCTGCCCGATTTTGGGCAATTGGAGGAACTGCCATGATAGACGTTCGCGGTTCGAAAAAGGCTCCTGTTGAGCCGGTGCCGTTCCAGGTCGTGGTGAGTGCCAAGCGGCGCAAGAAGATGCGCCAGCAGAAGAAGAAGGCGCGCTACGCGCTCCAGCACGAGGGACACCTGGAGCCTCTCCCCAACGGGAACATCATGGGGGGAACCAACCCGAAGACCGACGCGCAGCGTCGGTCCAGGAAGGCGGTGAGGGCGGCCGAGAAGGCCGCCAGGATCAAGACCTTCAAGGAGAAACCGCAGGTCGTCGTGCCCTGGTACATGCGTTATTAGGAGGGGTTTATGAAAACTTGTCGAGGGCCACCCTGAAGAAATTCAGGGCGACATGTGGTAAGAGACGAAACAGACTCGCCACAATGTTTTGTATAAATTAGTTTATTCAAAACATTGGGGGATTTGCGAGTCTGTTTTTGTCTACAATACTCTATACATCTGTGGATAACTCTGTGAGGAACTAACCATATCTGTGGATAACTTATTAAATATAATGTATACAATAGTCTATACAAATAGTTATTAATATATTAAATTTAGCTAATCTTAGCACATTATTCGCGTAAAGTTGCATTATGAATAGTGATCCCTTGACAATATGGCTAAAATGTGCTATAATGTATATGTAGATCCTTCAAAACTCGAGTTCTTCATCACTTTGTGACAAAGAACGCGATACCTTCTTACTGCTCTCGTTCTGGACTTACTCCTACTTTCGTCAAGTAACCTCTAAACAGGTTCTCCCAATTCTGTTGGGAAAAAACAAAAACAAAAGTAAAAATGGAGAAGCTAGTCTAGAACCCGGTGTGTCCCTAATTTTCATCATGAGCTTTTAAACCATGATGTTGGGGCCTCCACCAAAAGGGCTGGTAAAAAGGTTATCTCTACCGTCCCATTGACGGCTTGCTAAATTCAACTTCGGTTGGATGAGGCGCGTAGCTGGGATGTTTAAGGCGGCAAGCCACTCATTACCCAGGGCGTTGACCGCCTTTTTTTATTATATACGAAATTACGAATTTTATACGAACTTACGAATTGTATTTTTCAAATTTGTACATTCGTATAAAATTCGTAAATTCGTACATCTCCTATTGACTTGCCAAAACAACAGGTGTACTATATACTTTCTTTATTCAATTTTAACTTTGGTTTATGCTTATGAAGTCCATGGCTTTCAGCGCTGATTTTTTAGAAAAAATTACCAATCAACTTTTGGTGGAAAAAGATCGTTTAGAAAGCGAATTAGCTGAATTTGCCAAGAAGAACCCTCATTTGGCAGGTGATTTTGACGCTCAATTTCCTGAGTATGGTGACAAAGAAGATGAAAATGCCCAAGAGGTTGCTGAATATACTACTAATAAACCTTTAGAAGAGACTTTAGAAAAAATGTTGCGTGATGTGGAAAAGAGTTTGAAGCGAATTAGTGACGGCACTTATGGTGTGTGTAAATATTGTGATAAGCCAATTGATGAAAAACGTTTATTGGCTCGGCCTACTTCTAGTGCTTGTGTAGAATGTAAGAAGACGTTGACGGATGAAGCATAAAACAGGATACAAAATACACATAAAAATATACAAAAGAATATACAAAATCTATGAAAATAAAAGGCCGCTTGATAATTTATACATTGATTAGCGGTCTTTTTTTATTATTTGATCAGGTATTAAAATATTTTGCACGACTGAATCCGGATTACACTTATTATTTATGGAAGCCTTGGCTAGGATGGGAATATTTTCCTAACCCTGGAATTGCTTTTTCATTGCCAGTTCCGAATTGGCTGGTGATTATTTTTACACCATTAGTTTTGTTGGGATTGATTTTTTGGTATATTAAATACCTTAGCAAAAAATCATCTATCATTTATCATCTATCATTTATATTTATTTTAACTGGGGCTATTTCTAATTATATTGATAGGGTAATCTGGGGGGTAACAATTGATTATTTGCGTATTTTTACTGGTATAATTAATTTGGCTGATGTGATGATTGTGGCTGGGGTGTTGTTATTGATAATTCAAAATTCAAAAATCAAAAAGTAAAAAGTAAAATTATGAGCTAGTGGGCAGTGATGATACTGTCCGCTTTTTATTTTTATGATATAATAGTACAA
>CAILTG010000045.1 GCA_903837125.1 Candidatus Magasanikiibacteriota bacterium
AGAAAGAAATTTGAAACAGATTCGCAAACGAGAGGGGGAATAATTGACGAATCGTTTGCTCATATTCCGAGAGAATCATCGAATACAAATCTTTTGGCACGTTTTTGCCTCGAAGAAGAGGATCCGCAATCGATCGGTGTTGTTTTGAAATCTCTGAAAACCACAATAAACACTTCACTGAGCTGATCGATGATTTACAAGAGTATAAAATGTATAACAAAATCTCTCTCCAGACTTCGCTGGGTAGCCAAGGCACTTGATCAACATTTCGTTTGCGTTTTCCCATTTTAAAAAATGTTTTTATTTCTATAAAAATAATTTAACTTCTACTAAAGCAAGTAATAAACAGACCGTTGTTGAACAATCAATCCCAGCTGTTTTGTTAAATAAAGTTAATTTACCAGTATCAATAAAAAATGTTGATCGGTTAATTTATGATCAAACTCAGGATAAGTTATTAATGGTAGAAGAAAATCAAGATGGTACTTATGGAGTTACAAGTTATGATGGGGAGGAGTTTAAACAGTTGTTAAAAATTACTGGTAAATTTTTTGAAGGACATATTTTTTTGGATAGTCAGGATAATATTTATTTTTTTGGCAACATGCCTTCCCGGCTTTATCGTACGGTTGACCACGGACAGACTTGGAAAATTGTTTTAGATGGCGAAGAAATGTTTTGGGGATTTACTGATGCTGGACAGGGGATTCTTTATGCCACACTCTGGTCGGATAATCGGCCAATTATTTATCAAAGTTTGGATCAAGGAAAAACTTGGCAGATTTGGCAGAATTTTTCCACTCTGTTTCCAGAGTATGCCGTGAAATTTAATAATGTTGATACACATAATAAAATGCGTCATTTGCATGATATAGTGGCTGTAAACAATGATATTTATGTTGGTACTGGCGATGTGGCGCGTTTTAGTTTTGTTTCCAAAGACGGTGGAAAAAATTGGAATAAAATTTGGGGCGAGGGTTTTACTGCCCATTTGTTGGATAAAAAAAATCAAATATTGTTTTTAGCAGCTGATGACAGCACTGGCCAGGGAATCGCTAGAGTGGATTTACAAACTGGTGTGGTTCAAGATGTTTGGCGTCCGGATAATTCTGGTTGGTATGGTTATATTTATTCTTTGATTCAGCAAAATGGAATTTATTATGCTGGCGTGCATATTGAAAATAATAATGACAAAAAATTGATTGGTTATGGTGTTTTGTCATCAATTGACGGGAAAAACTGGCAAAAATTTGTGGAAATAAAAAGTCGAGCAGATTATTCTAAAGTTTACTTGGCGAATGGTGAAGACGGTAAGGTTTATTTGAGTTTGGATAATAGTTTGTATTGGTTTAAGGGTTTATAATGTTTGTTTAAAGAAATTTTTATTTAATGAGTAATGACCAATAAAATCGCTTATTTTAGCGATTTTTTTGTTGCCACATTGGTTATTGATGTTTATTGGAAATTTTGCTAAAATAGAGACATAATTTAAGATTTAATAACTTCGAGTAGATAAAGATGTAGGACAGGATTCCTCGTCTCCGCTCAGAGCGGATCCTCGGAATGACAATAAAATATGCGTACACAC
The DNA here is from genome assembly GCA_903837125.1 of Candidatus Magasanikiibacteriota bacterium. Lineage (GTDB taxonomy): Bacteria > Patescibacteriota > Patescibacteriia > Magasanikbacterales > UBA922 > CAILTG01. The sequence goes on from CAILTG010000045.1 coordinate 1,589, forward strand.
ACTTGTGGGGAGCTCAATAAAAATATTGTTGGCCAAGAGGTAACAATAGTAGGCTGGGTACAAACCCGACGCGATTTGGGCAAGATCGTTTTTTTAGATATCCGCGATCGTGCTGGTTTAGTACAAGTTGTCTGTGTCCCAGTTGATTTGGGCGCTGATTATGAATTTGTTAAGGAAGTACATGGCGAGTTTGTAGTAGAAATAAGTGGTGTGGTAAATCAGCGTGGACCAAAAAATGTGAATTCCAATTTGGCTAGTGGTGAGGTTGAAGTTTTGGCTAAGGGATTTAAAATTTTAGCTAAAGCTGAACCTTTGCCATTGGATTTGACTGACGAAAAAATTGGTTTGGATGTGCATTTGGATTATCTGCCGCTTACTTTGCGTGCAGAAAAATATCGCGCTTTATTCAAAATTCAAGCTGGAATTGTTCGTGGTTTTCGTGATTATTTGTTAGGGCAGGATTTTACCGAGTTTCAAGCTCCCAAGATTGTGGCTGCGGCAGCCGAAGGTGGGGCTGGTGTTTTTGAAGTAAAGTATTTAAAAAATAAAGCTACTTTGGCACAAAGTCCACAGCTTTACAAACAAATAATGGTTGGAGTATTTGAGCGAGTGTTTTGTATTGGTAATGTTTTTCGCGCTGAAGAACATGCCACTACCCGTCATTTGAATGAATACACTAGTTTGGATTTAGAATTTGGTATGATTCAGGACCATCATGATGTGATGAATTTGGAAACAGAGTTATTGCGATATATTTTAAACTATCTTGAGCAGACAGTAGCCAGAGAATTGAAATTATGGAATTATCTCCGTCCTGAATTGCCAGATAGGATACCATTTTTGAAATTGCGCGAAGTACAAGCCTTGATTAAAAAAGAAACTGGAGTGGATCATACTAATGAACCGGATTTAGATCCTGGTGAAGAAAAATGGATAGGGGAATATGCAAAGAGAGAATTGCATTCTGATTTTATTTTTGTAACCCATTACCCAACGGCCAAGCGACCAATGTATACTTATGTAGATAAAGAAGATCCAGAATTTACTAAGAGTTTTGATTTGTTGTTTAGGGGCATGGAAATTACTTCTGGTGGACAGCGTTTCAATGATTATCAAGAATTGGTGGCCAGTATGAAAAATAAAAGCTTAAATCCAGATGATTTTCAGTTTTATTTAGAGGCCTTTAAATATGGTTTACCTCCAGAAGGCGGTTTAGGTTTAGGTTTGGAGCGTTTAACTGCCAAGTTGTTGGATATTGATAATATAAAATATGCCACGCTTTTTCCGCGCGATTTGAATCGTATAGATTTACAGATTTCTCCGCCAGAATATAAGCAGAAAAAGGATTAACTTGACTAAATGTCTAATTTCTAATTACTAGTTACTAATCAAATTCCAATTTAAAATGTCTCCGCTGAAGGACGGATCCTCTTAGTGAGGAATATTAGACATTAGGATTTGGTTAGACAATAAAAATTAGTTATTAATCATTTTATGCGATTAAGCCTTTTGCAGAAATTCATTTTGTTGCAAAGTTTTTCACAGGGGGGTAAGCTTGAACGAATTTTATTTCGGCGTTTTTATAATAAGTGCCAGGATCCAGCTAAAGAAAAATATCAAGAAAATATTATTACCAAAAGTTTGGAACATTTGATTGATCGGGAACTGATGATTGGGTATGGTAAAAGAACACCACATAAATGGTTTGTAACTCAGGTAAGTTTAACCAAAAAAGGTGGTAGAATTAGCCAAAATTTGTTAAAAGAAAGACAAGAAAAATTGCCGTTAAAATAATCTATGGTATTCAGTTCTCTCATTTTTATTTTTCTTTTTCTTCCGGCGTTTATTTTTTTTTATTATTTAACGCCGAGAAAATATAGGAATATTGCAGCTCTGGTGGGGAGTCTGTTTTTTTATGCTTGGGGTGCTCCCTGTTTTGTTTTTATACTAGTAGGAACCAGTTTAATAGATTATTTAGTTAGTTTATTGATAAGCAAAAAAGCAGTAGGTAGCCAACAAAGAAAAACTTGGTTGATTATGGCTCTGGTGTATAATTTGTTGTTATTAGGATATTTTAAGTATGCAAATTTTTTTATAGACCAAGCCAATTGGTTATTTAATTTAGGACATTTATCGGAAATTTCTTGGCAAAAGATAATTTTACCGATTGGTATTTCCTTTTTTACTTTTCATAAGATAAGTTATTTAGTAGATGTTTATCGTGGTACTGTTAAGCCAGCTAGAAATTTTGTCAATTTTTTATTATATATTACCTTATTTCCGCAGTTGATAGCCGGTCCAATTGTACGTTATCACGATATAGCGGATCAAATTATCAATCGTGAGCACAGCTTTGAAAAGTTTTTTTATGGAATTTATCGTTTTTCTTTGGGTTTAGGAAAAAAAGTGTTAATAGCGAATGTTTTGGGACGAGTAGCTGATAATGTGTTTGGTTTAGATTTTAATTCTTTGACTTTCAGTTATGCCTGGCTAGGTGCTTTGGCCTATGCCTTGCAAATTTATTTTGATTTTTCAGGATATTCGGACATGGCTATTGGTTTGGCTAAAATGATGGGTTTTGATTTTTTGGAAAATTTCAATTTTCCTTATATCTCCCAAAATTTTACTGAATTTTGGCGGCGTTGGCATATTTCTTTATCGCGTTTTATGCGCGAATATGTTTATATTCCACTCGGTGGAAACAAACTTGGGCAATATCAAACATCGATAAATTTATTTATTGTTTTTTTGCTTTCGGGATTTTGGCATGGAGCCAATTGGACTTTTTTATTTTGGGGAGTTTATCAAGGGTTGTTTATAGTGATGGATAAAATGTTTTGGTTAAAAATTTCAGAAAAAATACCAAAAATTATAAATATAGTAATTACTTTTGTATTAATGTTGTTTGGTTGGGTTTTGTTTAGATCAGAAAATTTTGGTAGTGCTTTGTTGTATATTGGAAAAATGTTAAATTTTGGTTACCTGTCAGCCTCTCATGTTTTGTGGCCCGAGATTATTGATAATCGTGGTTTAGTTATACTAATTTTAGCGTTGTTTTTAAGTTTTATGCCCGCTTTTTCGGTTATTGAAAAAACCTATTCATTTGAACCGGCCAAGAAATTTGGTACCGCTTTTTGGCAATTGGTTACAATTTTGGTTTTAACTTTTTTTTCGGTGCTTTCTTTGGTCAATTCCGGTTTTAATCCTTTTATATATTTTAGATTTTGATATGCAGCGTTTTTGTGGGTATGTAGTGGTAATATTTTGTTTAGTGCTTTGTTTGCCAGTTTGGCAGATGGCTTTTAGATATTTAGGAGAATTACCGCTGCGTGGTGTGGAAAAACAGAGCATGAAAGTTGGGTTTTCTTTGGGAAAATGGTTTTCCAGTGATTGGCAAGAAAATTTTGAAAAGAGATTTTCCGAAAAGTTTGGTTTTAGAGGATTCTTAGTTATAACTGATAACCAAGTAAATTTTAATTTATTTAAGGAAATTAATGTTTTTTCAGCTACTAAATTGGTTTTAGGTAAGGATAATTTTCTGTATGAAAAGGGCTATGTTGATAATTTTAATAAACGGGATACTATAAGCAGTAAACAGATTGAAGAACAGCTTGAATTGTTAAAAAAATTACAGGTTCAATTAGCTAAAAGAAACATTCTGTTAGTACTTTTAATTAGTCCAAATAAAGCCACTGTGTATCCTGAGTATTTGCCTAATAATTTAATTGATCAATCGGTTTTGTCAGAAAAAACTAATTATCAAAAAGTAATTCCTTTACTTAGAGAAGCTGGTATTAATTATTTTGATTCAGTAGATTTTTTGTTAAAAAATAAAAGCAATTATCCCTTTACTTTGTTTACCAAGGGTGGTACTCATTGGAGTTCGTATAGTGCTTGTTTGGTTGATAAAAATTTATTAAAATATCTAGAAAATATAGGTACAAAAACAATGCCAGATTTTGGATGTGATCCTTATGTTATTGATAATAGCCCGGTTGGTACTGATAAGGATTTAGCAGCTTTGACCAATATTTGGAATGAAAATATTTTTTTTAATAAGACAGCTCATCCCAGTTTATTGGCAGTTGATCAGAATGCCTATCACCCTAAGGTATTGTTTGTGGGCGATAGTTTTGTTTGGACAGTAATGGACATTTTTGAAAAAAAGAATTTTTTTACTGATCGAGATTTTCTTTATTATGATGAGCTTAATTATTCAGGACAAGGAAACACTACTCAGGGTGTTAAAAGAATCACTTTATCTTTAGAAAAATTATTATTAACAAAAGATTTGGTGATTATAGAAGTTAATGAAGTTGGTTTTGACAATGTTGGTTTTGGTTTTGTTAAGCGGGCTTTGGATTTTTTATCCACTTATTAGTTTAGTCTGTTTGTTGGCAGCCGGGCGCTGTTGGAATAATTGAGGATTTCTATGATAAATTGGAGTAGTATAAAATTAAAAATAGTTGAAAATGGTTGGTTAATTTGGTTGCTATTTTTTTTAATAGTAATTTTTGTTTACTGGCCAACTTTAGGTGTGGGTTTTTTTAGTGATGATTATCAAATGTTGTCTGTAGCGGCTAAAAATAGCAATATTTTTTATTATTTTACACACAATATTATTGGTGAGCGTGGCGGCGGTTCTTATGGGCCAATTTGGAATTTGTTGTTTATTGTACAATACCAATTTTTTCATCTGCACGCGTTTTTTTATCATTTAATTAATGTGGTTGTTCATGTTCTAAATGCTTATTTAGTTTATTTGCTCGTCAAAAAAGTAGTGAAAAATAATTTGGTCAGTTCTGCATCAGCTTTGGTTTTTTTACTATTGCAAAATCATACCTCGGCCATTATTTGGATTTCGGTTCAGCCACATTTATTTGGTACTTTGTTTTTGTTGGCGGCTTTGTATTTTTACTGCCAATATTTGGAAAACCTAAAAAAGGGACGTTATTGGTTGTTTTTATTATGTTTTACTCTTTCTTTATTTACTAAGGAAATTAGTATTACTTTTTTGACTATTTTAATATTATTTGATTTTTTTTATAAAAATGAAAATAATCAATGGCTTACTTATTTAATTTCATTGATAAAAAGGTTGGCCATGCCGTTTTTAATTTTGGTCGTTTATCTATTCTTGCGTCATTATACTACGGGCCAAGTGGCAGGTTATTATGCAACTTCCGGTTTTTCTTTTGATTTCGGTCAAATGTATCGGATGTTTTTAGAGCTTACGGCCAATATGTTTACAGCCTTTCCTGGTAGGCGTTTGGCGATGGAATGGTTAGCGCATCATGGTTGGTTTTTAGTTTTACTTTTGATATTATTTATTACTTTTTTGAGCCAGATAGAAAAATTTTGGCGTAAAATCTTTATTTTATTTTTTCTTTCCTATTTGGTGGCTTCGTTGCCATTTTGGCAATTAATGCTTCATCCTTTAAATAACAGTGGAGAGCGCTACACCTATTTAATTTCTACTTTTTTTTGCATCTTTGTTTTGTCTTTTTTGTATTATTTAGTTAGGGGATTGAAATTTGGCGAGTATTTATATATAATAATGTGCACTGCCATTATCAGCTATAACTTATTTTTGATTCCTGCTAAAGAGCAATATTGGATTCAAAGTGGGGAAGTGGTAAAGGGAATAATTGCTAGTGCCCGGCAGATTGCTTGGCAAGGTAAATACGTAGTTTTTGTAGGTTTGCCAGATAATTTACAGGGTGGAGAAGTGTTTAGGAATGCTATTAAAGAAGCAATTTTAATGGAAACCGGATTTAAGGTTTTAGGTGAAAGAATCCCTTTGTATACGGCTTTAAATAAAAATAATTATCAAACCAATTATTTTCAATTGACAAAGACAGGGAATGATAATTATGAAATCAGGTCAATTGAGCAAAATAATTTTAATTTTACTGGATTTAAAGATTTTTCAAATGAACTGGGAAATTATCATTTAAAAAATTATCAAAAACCGGATATTGGTAAAGGAATTGAGATTAATTTAAATCAAGAAAAAGTTGAGGCGTTGTTACAAGGGAAAAAGTTAATTTTGGTATATTACAATAATTTAAGACTTAACGAATTAGTTATTGAATGATTATGAAGGCACATTTTCAGTTGGAAAAATTTTCTGGTCCTTTAGATCTTTTGCTCTCTTTAATTGATGAGGAGAAGTTAGATATCAATGAATTGGCAATTTCGGAGGTGACCGAACAGTATTTGCGTTATTTAGAAGCCATGGAGGAAAAACGGCCGGAAGAATTGGCAGATTTTTTGGTAATGGCTACCCGTTTGTTGCTTTTAAAATCAAAAAATCTTTTACCACAACTTGAAACGGATGAGGAAGAGGGGCCGTCGCTTGAAGAGCAGCTTCGTTTATATAAGGCTTTTGTTGAGGCTAGTAAAAAATTAAATAAGAAGTGGCTTGAAGGCAGAGTGGCTAATTTTAGGATTGAACCGCCACGCCATCCGACTAGTTTTGTGGCACCGGCAAATTTTGGTTTAGGAAATTTACACGAGTCAATGCTAAAATTGCTTAGCCACCTTAAACCATTGAAGGAATTGCCACAAACGAGAATTGATAGCCGTGTTTCTATTAAAGAAAAATTAGAACAAATTAGAACTTTGTTAAGAAAAGTTAAGGAATTTTCATTCAATCAAGTTTTAGTAAATTCCACAAATCGCACCGAAGTAATTTTTACTTTTTTGGCCATTTTGGAATTGGTAAAAGAGGGGCGGGTGGCTTTGAAACAAAAAAGTTCGTTTAATGATATCCTTATTGAAAGAATTTAAAATAAATGTTATCCTAATATAACTTTTATGACTTTATTATCCCAAATAGAATCAATCTTGTTTGTAGCTTCCAAACCGTTGTTGGTCAAAGACCTTGCTAAGGCTATACAGAAAAACCAAGCTGAGGTGGTTGAAGCTTTGGAGAATTTAAAATTAAAATACAACCGTGATGATTCGGGTATTTTTATTTTACAAATAGAAGATAAATATCAAATGGCTACTAATTCAGAAAATTCTAAGGTGGTGGAACAATTTGTAAAAAATGAAGCACAGGGAGAGTTAACCAGGCCGCAATTGGAAACTTTAACTGTAATTGCTTATCGCGGTCCAATTACTCGGCCGGAGCTGGAACAAATTCGTGGTGTCAATTGCTCGATTATTTTAAGAAATTTATTAATTCGTGGTTTGATTGAGGAAAAAGAGGATGAAAATAAATTTTTACCGGTTTATTCTATAAGTTTTGAGGCTTTGGCGCATTTGGGTTTAAAGTCTATTTTAGAGTTACCAGAATATGAAGCTTTGCATAAGCACGAATTTATAGAGAAAATTTTGGAAAATAAAGAAGGTTAGTTTTTTTAATTTGTATGTTGTTGAATTTCTTGCCACCTGAACCAATTAGTGATAATTCCAATCGTTGGCGTAGCGCTGTGGCTGTTTTAGTGATAGTTATTGGTTTAGGTGTTTTTTTGCTGGCCCAGTTTAATCCTTTAAATTCTCAGTTTTCTGTAATATCACAAAATTTTAAAAGTATTTCCTCGTTGGCTGTGAAGGACGTAAAAAACGAGATAGGCGGGGACAAAGAATTCCAACCACCGCAGGAAGTGCAAAAACCAAAGTTACCCCAATTGCAGGGGGTAATGTTAGTCTGCGATAATTTTTCCGCTAAAAGTATTATTGTAAAAGATAAAGATACTGGCGCAGTGCTTTTAAAAAAGAATGAATATAATAAAAGACCAATTGCCAGTATTACAAAATTAATGAGTGCTTTGGTTATTTTAGAAAAAAATCTTGATTGGACAACCAGCACTAAAGTGGTGGGGGATGAAGTGGCTGACACCATTATGTATGCTGGGGATACCTATACTCTGGAGGAATTGTGGGAAGCAGCCTTGGTGGGATCATCTAATAAAGCAATTTTAACTCTGGCTGATGCCACTGGGATGCTTCGGCAGGATTTTGTAAATAGAATGAATGAAAAAGCTAGAGAAATGGGTATGTCAGATACTAGTTTTACTGATCCTACTGGTTTAGATGAAACAGATATTTCTACGGCTTCAGACTTATCTATTTTAATTTCTGAAGCTCTTAAACATGAAAAAATTAAAGAAGCAGTGAATATTAAAGAAATAGATTTATATTCTAAGGAACGAAAACATAAACAACACATTTGGAATACCGATTGGCTGCTTTTGAATTGGATACCTAATAAATTTACCAATTTAATTGGTGGAAAAACTGGTTATATACCAGCTTCGGGATATAATTTTGTTATGCAGGTGGCCAATGACAAGGGGAATGTTATTAACGTGGTGGTTTTGGGCACTGAAAGTCATGAGGCGCGTTTTACAGAATGTCGTGATGTTGCGGATTGGGTTTTTAAAAATTATGTCTGGCCGGAAAATAGTTAAAAGTTTATATAGTTTGTAAAGTTATAAAGTTTAAATAAAAAAACCATCAGAATTGATCTAGATGGTTTTTTTATTAAGTTAATTTATAGTGAGTAATACTATTTCCGGCGGACAGAAGAGGCGAGCTCGAGCGCCAGATTCACCAGCTCCTCGACTAACAAAAAATTGTGTTCCAAGATATTCATGCCACCCTTCATACCATTCAGTAGGAAAACCGTCGCCAGTGCGTCCTAATGGACCTAAGAAAGGCAATCTAATTTGTCCTCCATGAGTATGCCCAGAAATCATTAGGTCAATTCCTAAACCTGGTGTTTGAAAAATAGCAGCGGGATTATGAATTAGAGCAATTGTGGGTATATTTTCTGTACGCTTTTTAAGCGGCGACCAATCTAATTTGTCGGACCAGAGTTCATCTCCGCCAAAGAGGTAAAAATTTTCTTTGTTAACAGTTATTTTCTCTAAATTATTTTGTAAGAATACAATTCCCATTTTTTCTAAAGATATTTTTGTTTCTCGGCTTATGTCGCCGGTTCTTTTGCTAGGATTGGTAACTGGAGAGCCACCCCCAATGCCATATTCATGATTGCCCTCTACAGCGTAAGTAGGAATAATTTTTGCTAATTTTTCTAAGGGTTTTAGATAAATTGTTTCATCTTCGGTTGTGCCTTCGTTATCCACCAAGTCTCCAGCCAAAAATACTAAATTAGGTTTTAAAGAAATTACTCGGTCTACCATTTTTTCTACTTTTTTGGTGTCAATAAAATTACCTCCTTGGATGTCAGCAACTATAGCAATTTTTATTGGTGTGGAAAATTTATTTAGATTAATTTCTTGATAAGTTGTAACTAAAATATTAGGTTCTATAAAACTACCATAGGTTAAGGTAATAGTTCCAAGTAGGAGAAATACAGCTAAAAATAAGGCAAGTTTTTGGTGCTTGAATTCCCAGCTATTTTTTCTTTTTTTTCTGCTATATAACAAAATAACCGCAGGGTATGCAGTTATTATCAATAAGATGGTTATTATTAAATCAAAAAATTTTTTCATATGTGTGCCGCGGGAGGGAATCGAACCCTCATGGTCTTGCGACCGCTGGATTTTGAGTCCAGTGCGTCTACCAGTTTCACCACCGCGGCTTATAAAAAGTGAATGCATTATACTGTTTATTGCCGGTTTTGTCAATTAGTCATTTTTAGTGTATAATGTACCTACTATGTCTAAAGTAATTACAGTGGTTAATCAAAAAGGCGGTGTAGGAAAGACAACTACAGCAATGAATCTGGCGGCTTTTTTAGCAGAATTTGGTAAGTTTGTGCTTTTGGTAGACATGGATCCACAAGGTAATGCTTCCAGTGGTTTGGGATTATCTCGTGATAATGTAGTAGAGGGAATTTACGAAGTCTTATCCAAACAAAAGCGCTTACATGATATTATTAGGAATACTGCTCATGAAGGTTTACGAGTGGCACCCAGTACTGCCAATTTGGCTGGGGCCAACATAGAACTGGTAGACGTGGAAAGGCGTGAATATCAATTAGCTGATTTGTTGGAAGAAGTTAAACATGCTTATGATTATATTATTATTGATTGTCCGCCATCACTTGGACTTTTAACGATTAATAGTTTGGTGGCAGCCGATGAATTATTAATTCCTGTACAGGCAGAATATTATGCTTTGGAGGGTTTGGGACAATTGTTAAGTACTATTAATTTGGTACGGACAAATATTAAACCTAATTTAAAAATTCTTGGTGCGGTAATTACCATGTTTGATAAACGTACTCGTTTATCCGAAGATGTGTTGCAGGAACTTTATAAATATTTTCCTGATACCATATTTCGTTCGGTAATTCCTCGTACTGTACGTTTAGCTGAAGCGCCCAGTTTTGGTAAATCTATTGTGCATTATGAACCAAATGGCAAAGGGGCTAGGGCTTATGAGAGATTGGCTAGAG
>CAILTG010000046.1 GCA_903837125.1 Candidatus Magasanikiibacteriota bacterium
TAAACCAAAATTAATTTTAGCTTATATTAACTTAAATTGGTGGTTTATCTTTTGGCTTGTGAGTGCTATAATTATTTTGTTTTTAAATAATTTATTAGCTAATCAAGAAATAAAAAAATAGTATGTCGTGTATTTTTTGTGATATTATTAATAAAATTATTCCTGCCGAAATAGTATATGAAGGCAAAAATACTTTAGTTTTTTTTGATATTGCACCAAGCACTTTGGGCCATATGTTGATAGTGCCAAAAAATCATTTTGCAAATATTGAAGAAATTGATCAAGAATCTTTGGGTTTATTGATGACAACTGCTAAAAAAATTGCCGCAGCTTTTAAAAATTCACAGGGTTTGGCGGGCTATAATCTAATAATTAACAACGGCAAGGTTGCTGGTCAGTTGGTTAATCACTTGCATTTGCACTTAATTCCTCGTTATGAAGATGACGGTTTAGAGGCCTGGGGACATGGTGAATATCAAGGAGATAGCTCAAAGAAAATTGCCGATGAGATAAATAATTACTTAAATAATAAATAGTATGGCGCGTATTTTATATGGAATTTCTGGCGATGGCTTTGGTCATTCAACGCGTTCCAAGGAAGCAATCTTACATTTGCAACAATCAGGTCATGAGTTATGTTTAGTTTCTTATGACAAGGGTTATGAAATGCTGTCAAAAGTATTTCCTGTTGAAAAAATAAGTGGCCTTAGATTATCATATGCTAATAACGAAGTTAAGTTTTTGTCCACCGTTGGTAATAATTTAATGAAAAGCAAAGCTAACGTTCAAAGTTTGGAGAAGGTTAGCAAACTAGCCAAAAAATTCAAACCTGATTTAGTTATAACTGATTTTGAACCAACAGTTAACATGGTTGCAAACTGGATGGACATTCCGTTGATTTCTATGGATAATCAGCATGTGGTTACTAAGGCAAAAATTGATGTACCAGAGAGATGGTTAACTGATTATTTGATTGCCAAATTAATTATTCGTGTGATGGTTTTTGGCGCTTCAAAATATATTGTTTTAAGTTTTTTTGATGTTGAGCCTAATTCGTCCAAAGCGATTATCGTTCCGCCAATAGTCAGGCAAGAAATTCTTAATTTGAATCCTACACGAGGTGAACACATCTTGGTTTATTTAACAGCCGAAGATGAAAAAATAATTCCCGCATTAAAAGATAGTCGAGAGAAATATATAGTCTATGGTTTTGATCGCACGGGTAGAGAAGATAATGTAATTTTTAAACCATATGGTGATAAGGATTATTTAAGTGACCTGGAAACCGCCAAAGGGATTATCGCTACTGCTGGTTTTTCTTTGATGTCTGAAGCTTTTTATCTTGGCAAACCGTTTTTGGCAATGCCAATTAAAAGTACCTTTGAGCAAATGTTAAATGCACATTATCTGCAAAAGATGGATTGCGGTATGATGACAGAAAAATTTGTTTATGATGATTTAACGAAATTTTTAAGTAAGCTTGATGTTTATAGCGATAAAATGCTGGCCAACCGTTCTACTGGTAATGCTCGGGCCATGTCTGCTCTGGACCAAGCCATAAAAGAAATATTATGAAATTATTAGTTACAGGCGGAGCCGGATTTATCGGTTCAAATTTTATTCATTATTGGTTGGAAAATTATCCAGAGGATCAGATTGTTAACTTGGATCTTTTGACTTACGCCGGCAATTTAAATAATTTAACTGATGTTGTGGGCGACAGTCGTTACCGATTTGTGCAAGGTGATATTGCTGATGAAAAATTAATTGCTGAATTATATCAGCAAGTTGATACGGTGGTTAATTTTGCCGCGGAATCACATGTTGACCGTTCAATAACAGGCAGTAAGGATTTTATTCATTCCAATGTTGAGGGAGTCCGTGTTTTGCTTGATGGGTTAAAAGTCAAGCCAGAAATTCGTTTCCATCATGTTTCAACTGATGAAGTTTTCGGTTCATTAAACGCGGGCGACCCAGAGTTTAATGAACAAACGCCTTATGCTCCAAATAGCCCTTACAGCGCCTCTAAGGCATCCAGTGACCACCTGGTGCGCGCTTATCAACACACTTTTAATCTAAAAACTACCATTTCCAATTGTTCAAACAATTACGGGCCATATCAATATCCTGAAAAATTAATCCCGTTGTTTATAACTAATTTAATTGATAATCTCCAAGTACCGGTTTACGGCACCGGTGCCAATATCCGTGATTGGCTTCACGTGGCCGACCATTGCCGTGCTATTGAACTAATATTACAAAAAGGAAAAATTGGCGAGACTTATTGTGTGGGTGGTGGCAATGAAATAACCAATTTGCAAATTACTAACATGATTTTGGAGGCTAGCGGTAAAGGACAGGAAATGATTAAGAATGTAGCTGACCGACTTGGTCATGATTTGCGCTACGCCATTGATTATGGTAAAATTAAAAATGAGCTTGGCTGGGAGCCGACAATTAATTTTGTCGAGGGACTGGCTCAAACAATAGCTTGGTACACTGCCAATGAAAATTGGTGGAGACCTTTAAAGCAATAGACTATGGGGAGCGATAAAAAAATTTTACTTGGCTTAACCACGACACCTGGTTCTGATTGGCGAGACAAGATTGATGAAATCAAAGAATTAAATTTAACTGAAATTGCTTTATTCCCTACCTTTCTAAAGCCTAACGAGCGCCAAGAACTACGCCAACTTTTAGAAAAAACACCACTAACTAGTATTCCGTATGTTCATTTACGGGATGATTTTACAGCTGATGAAATTAATTATTTTATAACTAAATATCAAACCAAAATATTTAGTTGTCATGCTGACCAAGCTGGCTACGCCATGTTGAATCGTTTGCCAAAATATAATAGTCTAATTTATGTTGA
>CAILTG010000047.1 GCA_903837125.1 Candidatus Magasanikiibacteriota bacterium
AAAGGGGCTTTTTTGGAACGTGATGTTTTTATTCAGTATCTTTGTTTAAAAAAAGCTACTCTAGACGCTCCTAATTATGGTTTTAAAATTTCTCGATATAAATATATAGATTGGGCTCATTATTATGATAAAAAAGAATTTGAAAAAATTAGCTCTGGTATCGTAAAAAAGGCTCTCAAAATTGGTAATTTTGAAGCTTTTTATAATTATCGGGTAAAGAAAGATCAAGAAAGTAAAAAAATAATGGAAAAGATTAATAATAATTTAGGAGTGACCAATGATAAGTTAATTCGTTATTTTAATGAGTATGTGAAGATTAGGGGAACCACTATCTGTGCTTTATTGATTGGAAATTATATTGTGCGTGGATTTAGCAGTTATGCAGAAAAAATTCTTAGGAAAAAATTAAGTGATTTGTCTGATGAGGAGCTCAAGAAGATATTAATTGAACTTTCTTTTTCAGAAAAAGAATCGGTTTTTTATAGAAGAGAAAAAGAAATTTTGAATTTAGCCATAGAATTAAAAAAGTTTGTGGTTAATGATAGTTTGAGTAATTTGTCACAGGAAATGAAAAATAAAGTGGCAGATTTTAAGAAAAAATATGAGTGGACCAATAGCATGTTTCTTTTCCGCAAAGAAACTAGTGAGGCCGATATTTTAAATGAATTGTTGGATGCTGTTAAAAAAGATCCACTTAAAAAAATTAAAGAAATGGAAGCGGAACGGAAAAATTCAATAACCAAGAAACAATTTTTAATTAAACAATATCAGCTTAGTAAAGGAATAATAAAAGTTTTGGATTTATTAACTGAAAGTAGTTTTTTGGAAACTGAATTAGTTAGATTTTTTCAATTAACAGATTTTTATGGTTATCCTATGTTATTGGAAATAGGTAAAAGATTTGGTTTAACTTTTGCCGAAGTGGTTTATTTGGGAATTAAAGAAATTATTGGTGGTTTAAAAGGTAAAAAAATTCCTCCTAAATCATTGTTGGCAGAACGCGATAAAATGTTTGGTTTTTATTATGAATCGCGTACCAAAACTTTTAAATCATTTTGTGGAGAAGAAATGAATAAATACCGAGAAATTTTTATAGACCCTGATTTAAAAGAAGTAAAAGGGGTGGTAGCTTCCAGAGGAAAAGCAACTGGTCGGGTGCGGGTAATTTTGGAAACTTCCAGAGTCAACGAAATGCAGGAGGGGGAAATTTTGGTAACCATGATGACCACGCCTTCTTTTGTAACTGCTATGAAAAAGGCGGCAGCAGTGGTAACTAGTGATGGGGGCATAACTTGCCATGCAGCTATTATTTCTCGAGAATTAGGTATTCCTTGTGTTATTGGTACAAAAATAGCAACCCAGTTTTTAAAAACTGGAGATTTGGTAGAAGTGGATGCAGTGCAAGGAATTGTCCGTAAATTAGATTGACGAAATACTAAAAAATGCTATAATAACTCAATAATTTAAAATATAAACATATGCCAGAAACTAGAATTTCATTCATGGGGGATACACAACTGGGAGGAGATAAAGAACAAATAGGCAGAATGGATGATACCAAAGCTTTGGTATTAGAATATGAGGGCCAGGTAGACCAAGCTTGGCATGTTGGTGATTTAGGCACTTCTTCTTCTACAGCTTATGAGTTTTTAGCGGCCTTTAAAGCTTTGGGTAAGGCTAATTTGGAAAAATTACCAGCAGGCATTAGAGCTGTTCAAGTAGAAATTAGAAATGAGTTGGAAAAGGCTTTTGCTGCTGCAGCTGCAAGAACCAATGACCAGGCAAAATATGTAATGGGTAAAACTTTAAGAGGAAAAGAAAATTATTCAGAAGTAGACGAAGTAATAACTAAGTATGCCAGTGATCCTAGGATAACCGAGGATCTAGAATTGAGTAAATTTGTGAAAAATGGAAAAGTAGATGTATACAAAATTATTTCTGGAAAAGATGTAGATTTTATGGAAGCTGATAAAGAAGCAATGGTTAGCGAAATGACTGATGCCTTAGGTACAATGGCTAAATTAACTGGAACAGAAGGTAAAATTGGTGTAGTTCCGGGAAATCAGGAGACAGCAAATTGGAAAAGAGTTGTAGGAGAAGTTCTTCCTAGATTTCAAGGTGATGTTGATTTAGAGCGTAAACCAGCTTTTCATGAGGTGAACGATGATGTTGGTTTATATTCTCTTCCTTATGATTTGGCGAAAGGTGATAAATTTGACGCTGAGGCTCTAGCTCAACAAGCTGAAGGCAAAAAAACAGTAATTATTGGTATGCATGCTTCACCACTTTTAAGAGGTTTGGCCGAAAATTTGCGAGAGCCTGTAACTTTATCTCCAAAAGATATTCTTAAAAGGGCTTTCACCAATATCAATAGAAGTGAAATTTTGAAGTTGTTAACTGAAGATGAAAGTACTAAAGGTATCCTATCAAAAAAATTAAAAGATATTGAAGGGGCAAATAAACCTAAGGAAGCAGATTATAAAGCACTAGGTTTAACAGGTGAAGATACTTTTATGCGATTGGTTAGTAGAATGGCGGAAAGTTCTGCAAAAAGTGATTTAGATTCTATAGCTGATAGTATATTTAATTTAACTTTAGGGCAAGGATATGAAGATATCGGATTTGAATTACAAAGTAAATTGTTGCGAATGGCCGGGGGATTTGATGAAAAAGAGTTTAAAGGTAAGAATTTGGGAGAAATATTGGATTTAATATCAAAACGTTTAAACGAACGTAGTACTGCCACTTATGAAAAAAGAAAAGTCTGGGATGAAGAACGAAAACGAAGAACAGGAGTGCATGGAAAGGCCGATAGAACTCCTGGATTACAGCCAAATCCCATGAATAAAGAATTTAGAGCATTAGTGAGAAACTTACCTGATTCAGTAAAAACCATTGTGGTGCCTTGGGGTCATTTACATTCTACTTCTGAAAAGGCTTTGGCCGATCATCCTTGGTTTAAATATGAGGAAGAAGTGCAGCCACAAAGTTTTGTGATTGCTGATCCTTTAACTGGTAAAAATAGAGAAATTCAGTTTGTTTATTTGCCAACAGCTGCAGTAGTTATATTTGAGTGCCATGACGATGGCACAGTGGATATTAAGTCACTTAAAACGGCGGTGGCAGAACAAAAATCATAATATTTAAGTTTAAAAAGAGAGGCAAAATTAGCCTCTCTTTTTTTCTTGCTTTCTTGTGGTTTTGGGTGTAATATTAATCTATTATAATGGACAAACATTCTATGTTAGAGTTTTTTAATGGCAATATTGCAGAAAGAATGGATAAAGAACTAAAAGAAAAAGGTCCGCGTTTTGACGCGTTGCTTAAAATTATTCATGATAATCTGGATATTTTTAGGTTAGGTAGTGTTTTGGCGGGTGATGAAAATGAGATTGCTAAAGCACTAACTGAGTTGGAAAAAGATTTTCATATTGATACCGTCCATCTTTTGTCCTCCGATTTATTAACAAAAGAAGATAAAACATATTTATTTGATTATTTAAGGTTGAGTCAATGGCCCAGGGAAAGGATAGACAGAATATATGGCGATGAAAGCAAGGTTCCTAATTTTTTGCAAAAATTGTCAACAAATTTTGCTTGGAAAAGGGAACGAGTTGAGACAGATAAGGTTGAAGAGAGGCAGGAACAAAAAAAACAATTATTATTTACTGTGCAAGAGTATTTGAAAATCCTGTTACGTCAAAGAGGCAAAACTGGTAAATTGTTGCCATTTGATGAGAGGTTTGATGATTCTGGACCGAATTTATCAGATTTTTTTTCGACCATGATAAGGTTAAAAAAAGATTTTGGTTTAGATTTGGATAATTTAGTTTTTGCTAGAGATCCAGAGGTTACTTCAATTTTAACTGATAAAGAGTTGGGTGTGTTGGTGGCCTTAAAGAAAGAAAAATGGTTTGTAGATGGGTATAATCAATAATAATATTAATTTATAAATTATGTCTCACCTAAAATTTTTCAAAGATCTTCATAAAACCGATGTAGCCATTGCTGGGGGTAAGGGTGCTTCACTTGGCGAAATGAGCAATGCTAAAATTCCAGTTCCACCAGGGTTTGTAGTTTTGGCTGGGGCATTTGATCGGTTTTTGGAGGAAACAGATTTAAATGCGGAAATTAAAGCACGTTTGGCCGAAGTTAACCCAGAGGATACTAACTCAGTTGATAAAGCCAGTAATGTGATTCGCGATACTATTCATGATCATGAAATGCCTAAGGATTTGGAAAAAGAAATTTTAGAGGCTTATGATAAATTGAATACCTCTCCCTTGGCCTCTCCTAAGAGGAGAGGAGAAATGTTTGTAGCTGTTCGTTCTAGTGCTACGGCTGAAGATGGAGCTGTGGCTAGTTGGGCCGGAGAATTAGAAACATATTTAAACACTACTCGTGAGAATGTAGCTGAACGGGTAAAAAATTGTTGGTCATCATTGTTTACTCCCCGGGCAATTTTTTATCGCCATGAAAAAAAGTTAATTGATCATTATGTTTCGGTGGCCGTGGTTATCCAAAAAATGGTGCAAAGTGAAATATCGGGTATTGCTTTTACTGTTCACCCAGTAACTGAAGACCCTGATCAAATGATTATTGAAGCAGGTTATGGTTTAGGCGAAGCTATTGTCTCTGGTCAAGTGACACCAGATAGTTATGTGGTTTTAAAAAGTGACCTGAGTATCTATGACATTAATATTGGTACACAAACGAGAAAGTTAATAAAGTCTAAAGTCCAAAAGTCCTTAAAGTCTATAAAGTCAAAAAAGTTTAATAAGGATGAAGATTTGGCAAATGACTGGGTGGAGTTGAGTGAGAGTGAAGGGTCTAAACAAAAATTGACTGGTAAACAAATTATTGAATTGGCCAAAATTTGTAAAGGCATAGAAGAACATTATGGTTTTCCTTGTGATATTGAATGGGCCTTTGAAGGCGGAAAATTTTATGTGACTCAAAGTCGGCCGATTACTACTTTAAAAAAATAAATGAAGATTAATATTAAGACTTAGACTGATAAATAAAGTTTGTTGTTTTAGTTTAATTCGGGTATAATCTTAGTCTTAGTCTTAATTTTTTTTACATGACAGAATCAACAAACAATAAATCTTCACGCGCTGGGCTATGGCTGGCGGTTTTTTTATTTATTCTTTCTTTTGGCACTGGATTATTGGCAGGTCGTTTTTGGAATACTAAAAAACAAATTACCAATGACCAGGGCGAAGTACAGATTTCCAAAATAATTAATCTTTATTCACAAAACAGATCTTCAGTTGCAGATTTTAATCAATTTTGGGATATTTGGAATAAAGTTAAAGAAAAGTATGTTGGTCAACCCGTAGACGAAGTAAAATTATTTTACGGAGCCATGGAAGGAATGGTGGCCGGACTTGGTGATCCGTATTCAGTGTATTTTCCACCAGTAAAAGCCAAGGAATTTGCCAAAGATTTGTCAGGTGAGTTTGAAGGAATTGGGGCAGAATTGGGTTTAAAAGATAATCAACCAATTATCATTGCACCTTTGCCTGGTTCGCCAGCGGAAAAAGCAGGTTTAAAAGCTGGCGATAAAATTTATTCGGTTAATAAGGAAGATATTTTAAAATTGACGTTGGATGAGATAGTTGGTAAAATTCGTGGTCCGGAGGGTACTGTCGTTATTTTAACCATTAGTCATGATGGCATGGAAAAAGCACAAGATGTGAGTGTTACTAGGCAGAAGATTGATGTTCCTTCTGTAAGTTTTGAAATGAAGCCTGGGAATATTGCCTATTTGAGAGTAAGTTATTTTAATGATAAAACCTCAACCGAGTTTGATAAGGCAGTAAAGCAAATTTTAGCAAAATCTCCTAAAGGTTTGGTTTTAGATTTGCGAGAAGATCCAGGTGGGTATTTGGATACAGCTGTGGAGGTTGCCAGTGAATGGATTGCTGGGGGAGTAGTGGTAAAAGAAAAATATAGTAATGGTAAAGTTGATGAATATAATAGTTCTGGTGCACATCGTTTGGTTGATTTAAAAACTATAGTTTTGGTAGATAGTGGATCAGCTTCTGGTTCAGAAATTGTAGCTGGAGCTTTGCAGGATTACGGCAAAGCCACACTAGTTGGTGAAAAAACTTATGGCAAGGGTTCGGTACAGGAGTTTGAGGCTTTACCCGATGGTTCAGCTTTAAAAATAACCGTAGCCAAATGGTTTACTCCTAAAGATCGTTCCATAGATAAAGAGGGAATTATGCCAGATGTGGTTTTAGATAAAATGGTAGAAGAAGTGAAAGATAAGCAAGGAAAAGTAACTTCTTATAAAGATTTAGGATTAGCCAAGGCGTTGGAGATGTTAAAATAACTAATTTAATTACGGATATACGGATATCCTGATATACGGATAAAAAATAATTTGTCCAAATCAGTAAATCTGTATATCCGTATATCCGTAATATATGTTTGGTGGCAAAGTGGTTCATGGTGATGGTTTGGGCAAGCAGTATGGGTACCCTACTGCTAATTTGGAGAATGCAAAAAGTAAATTAAAATTAAAACAAGGTGTTTATGCTACTTATGCTCAATTGGAGAAGCAACAGTATGAAGCTGCTCTTTCGGTTAAAGAGAATCCTTTAAAAATAGAAATTTATTTATTTAATTATCAGGGGGTGGATTTTTACGATAAATATTTGGAAGTTGATCCCTTGCAAAAAGTTTCGGAAATTGAGAGATATGACAACGAAGATGAGTTAAAGGAAAAAATCAGAAATGATATTGGGAAAGTAAAGGAATATTTTGAGGAGATTAATTAGGTTGTTTATGTTTAGTGGAATTGTTGAAACAGTTGGTAAAATAAAAAAAATTGAACATCAAGGTCAAGGATTTTTATTTTATATTGAAATGGAAAAATTAATAAAGAAACTTAAATTAGGTTCTAGTGTTTGTGTGCAGGGTGTTTGTTTGACAGTAAGAGCCAAGAGTGGCCGAGTGGTGGAATTTGAAGTAATGCCGGAAACTTTGCGAAAAACAGTGTTAAAAGATAAAAAAGTTGGTGCTCTGGTTAATTTGGAGTTATCACTTAAAGTTGGTCAGGAGCTAGGTGGACATTTTGTTTATGGCCATGTGGATGAAGTGGGAAAAGTGACTAAGATCGTAAAAGAAGGAACAAACATATTAATTTATCTCAAAATTGATAAACCCTGGCAAAAATATTTGGCAGCTGAATGTTCAGTGACAGTAGATGGGGTGAGTTTGACAGTGGCGCGAATCAAAGGTAATATATTTGCAATATCTTTAATTGAGTACACAATGACCAACACTACTTTGGGTAATTTAAAAGTTGGTGATGAAGTAAATGTGGAGTTTGATATGATAGCCAAGTATTTAGAGAAGTTTACAAGCAATAAACAGAGTAAATATAGTAAGTAATATTTTGTTAATATTTTATGTCAAAAAATTCTGTAATTAAGAATCTAAACGGTTCCAAATTGAAAATTGGTATAGTATATTCCCGCTTTAATGGCGAGTATGTTTTAAGTCTAAAAAAGTGGGCGCTGCAAGCTTTTACTGAAGCAAAAGTTAATTTAAAAAATATTGAAATTTTAGAAGTACCTGGTGCTTATGAATTACCTTATGGAGCAGGACTTTTGATTAAAAATAAGGCAGATGTAGTACTTTGTTTGGGTTCATTAATAAAAGGTGAGACCATGCATTTTGAGTATATTGCCGAGGCAATAACTCAGGGAATTATGAATTTAAATTTACAATATGGCGTGCCAGTGATTTTTGGAGTTTTAACCTGTTTAACAGAAGAACAAGCTTTGAATCGTACTAAAGATTCAAAAGAAAATTTAGGATATCAGTGGGGAAAGACGGCAGTAGAAATGGGGTTGCTTAAAATAGCAAATCAAGTTGAAAAACATGAATGTGAGTGTGGGGAGTGTTAGATTAATAATTTCAAAATCCAAATTTCCAATTTCCAATCAAATCCAAAATCCTAATAATCAAACTTTAGATTTTGTCATTTGAAATTTGATATTTATTTGACATTAGTAATTGGTAATTAGAAATTAAAAATCACCATTGAAATATGGCGATTTTTTATATTAGAATTTATTGCTAAATTTATTACAACCGCTCCACCCAATGCCGATCTTCCTCCACTTCTAATTCTAAAAAGACTTTTTTATTTAAAGCAGTTTCTAATTCCTTACGTGCCAGTTGGCCGATTTCTTTTATTTTATGTCCGTTTCTGCCAATAATGATTTTTTTATAACGATCTTCATTAGTTAAAATACGTGCCTTAATTACTGTGATCTCGGGTTTTTCTTCAATTTTATCAACTTGAACGGCAATGGAATAAGGTACTTCTTGTTCAAAAATTGCATAAGCTTTTTCGCGGATAATTTCAGCTACCCAAAAATAATTATCCACATTGGTTAATTGATCTTCAGGATACATTTGTTCTCCTTCTGGTAAAAGCTCCATTACTTTTTGACGCAGAGGTTGTACATGTCTATTTTTAATTGCCGACAAAATAAAAACAGCATCAAAATCTTTACTCCAACGTTCATAGGATGCTTGGTGTTTTTTTTCACTCTCTGGTAGGTCACATTTGTTGATTACTAAAATTTTAGGAATTTCTAAATGTCTAATCATACCATAAGCAGCCATTTCCTCATCACCAATTTCTCGTGTAGGATCAACTACATAAACAATTAAATCAGCATTTTCCTCGTTGGCTACCCCTTTTACTTTGTTGGTAAGTTTAGCTGAGAGCAGACTTTTTTTGTCTTTAAACACACCTGGAGTGTCAATAAATACAGCCTGTCCGCCGGGAGTTATAGTGTCATCTTCATTGGTGATTTCGGGCATATTTAAAACTCCATGAATCATGTCGCGAGTCATTTGTGCACGAAAAGAAGTAGCAGCAATTTTGGTGCCGATTAGAGTATTTAATAGAGTTGATTTTCCTACATTGGAGCGGCCGATGAGGGCCACAAATCCACTTTTCATAGCATTGATTTAGACAGATTAAAACAGATTAAGGGGATAATACCAGTTTCTTGCAAAAAAATCAAGTATAGGCTAAAATACTAGTATATGAAGGTATTATTTTTGAAAGATGTAAAAGGTACAGGAAAGCAAGGGGAGATAAAAGAAGTCTCTGATGGTTATGCTCGTAATTTTTTGTTTAAGCAAAATTTGGCTAAAATGGCCACTGGTGGTGTAGTAGCCGAACTAAAAGCACAGGAAGAAAAATTTAAGAGGCAATCAGGGAAGGAGTTGAAAGATAATCAAGACCTGGCCAGCAAGCTTGATGGCGCGGAAATTGAAATTAAAGTTAAGGCTAGTGGGTCGGGTACTTTATACTCAGCTGTAAATGCTCAAAAAATTATCCAGGAAATAAAAAAACAGCTTAGGCTTAATGTTTCGTCCGAACAATTGGTTATTAATGAGCCAATTAAAGAAGTTGGTGAAAGAAAAATAGTAGTAAAATTTGGCCATGGCCTAGAGGCAGAAGTTCGTGTTATTGTCACCGCCGAGTAACTATCCCCGAAAGGGGATTTTTAAATTGATGATTTTGTGATATAATAAGTGGCGTTGAAAAATACCAATATACTAATTTATACCAATAATACTAATGAATACTAATATACTCTGGCAGAATATTATTAGTATACATCCGTATCATTAGTACATTTGTATATTAGTATATTTATTTTATGGCGAAACAAAAAAATAAAAAGTATATTTTTGTGGTGGGTGGTGTAATGTCATCAGTAGGCAAAGGTGTAGCTTCATCATCAATTGGAAAAATCATTCAGTCCAAAGGTTACCGAGTTACCAATATTAAATGCGACATGTATGTAAATATTGACGCTGGAACCATTCGGCCAGCTGAACATGGTGAAGTTTTTGTTGGCGAAGACGGAGTGGAAGCAGATCAAGATTTGGGGAATTATGAACGTTTCACCAATCAAATTTCTACTCATGATAATTATATAACTACCGGTCAGGTTTATCAGGAGGTGATTCGTCGCGAGAGAAATTTGGAATATGATGGAGAGGATGTGGAAGTGGTACCCGATGTACCAAAAGAAATTATTCGTCGAATTGAATCTTGTCAAAAAAAGAATGATGCTGAAGTGGTTATTACTGAATTTGGCGGTACGGTAGGTGAGTATCAAGTTTTGTTGTTTTTGGAGGCGGCGCGCATGATGAAATTAAAATCTCCCAAAGATGTATTTTTTGTGTTGGTTAGTTATTTACCAACGCCAGCGCTTTTAGGTGAACAAAAGTCAAAACCAACTCAGTATGCTATCCGTACGCTAAATTCAGCTGGTATTATGCCTGATTTTGTATTTTGTCGGGCTGATGAGCCGGCGGCAGAAAATATTAAGCGGACCATTAGTATGGTTTGCAGTTTGCCGATTTCACGAATTGTCTCATCACCCAATGTGGCCTCAATTTATGATGTACCAGTTGTATATGAACAAGAACATTTAGGCAGAGAACTAATGAAAACCTTAGGTCTTAAAGCTCGGCGTTCCAATATACAGGATTGGATTGCTTTTTCTCGAAAGATTCAAAAATTAGATAAGAAAGTTAAAATTGGTATTGTTGGAAAATATTTTAATTTTAAGTCTTGCCGGGACACCTACATTTCGGTAATTGAATCTATTAACCATGCAGCTTGGTATAATGACCGAGCGCCAGAAATAATTTGGTTAGATTCGGAAAAATATGAACATAATCCTGGTGAGTTAAAAGAATTGAGTGAATTAAATGGGATTATTGTACCTGGTGGTTTTGGCAAGCGAGGTACTGAGGGCATGATCATGGCGGCAAAATACGCACGAGAAAATAAAATTCCGTACTTTGGGTTATGTTTAGGAATGCAAATTGCCACTATTGAATTTGCGCGTAATGTTGCAGGTTGCCAGGGTGCTAATTCTGAAGAAATGGATCCAGGGACTAAGCATCCAGTTATTCATATAATGGAAGAACAAAAAAAGTTTATGGCCAAGGGTAATTATGGAGCAACTATGCGGCTTGGTGCTTACAATTGTAATCTAGTGAAAGGTTCTAAAGCGTTTAATGCTTATGGTCAAGAAAAAATTAGTGAACGTCATCGTCATCGCTATGAATTTAACAATAATTATCGCGAAGTTTTAGAAAAAGCCGGTTTGAAAGTAGTTGGCGTTAATCCGGAAAAAAATTTGGTGGAAATAGTGGAATTAGCCAACCATCCTTTTTATATCGGTACTCAATTTCATCCAGAGTTTAAATCTCGTCCCATGAATCCTCATCCCTTATTTAGGGAATTTATCGCCGCCGCTGTTAAACAAAGTAAAAAATAAATAATCAAAAAACTATGTAAAAAACCGTCCTTAATTAGGGCGGTTTTATTTAAAAGGTTAGTTTAATATTTTTACTCGGGATTGACTATAACACCCCTAGCAAATTCGTCTTCGGCTTGTTCTTGAACAGCTGCTGGAGGTCTGTTTAATCCACTCAAACGATCCTCTTGTTTAATTGCTTCAGTTTTAGCTAGAATTATCGCTGCTTTTTCTGCTGCCTCCATTTTTCGTCCGTTTTCCATATAATTATATTTTATTGAAAGTTAATGTTTTTTTATTGATTGCTAATCGATATACTTCAAATCCTCCAACCATCACTCCCACATAAAACAAATCTCCAAGCAAACTATTTTTGAAAAATGGTAGAGCCATAAAGTAACTTTGGATTAGGCCGGAGAAATCGTGTGTGTACATTGTGCCAAACATCCAGACTGCGGCGTTGGTGATTATAAAAAATAAGACTGAACCTAAGATGGTACCACCAAGTACTTTACTAAAAGATTTTTTGTTTCTAATCAAGAAACCAATTATTCCCATCAAAACAAAACTGGCATAAACTGCCGACATTATTTGCCAGGAATAAAAACCAATAAAAAGATCACTAACGAACATTACGGCGAGAGGTAAAATAAGTGCCCATTTTTTTGGTAAATATAATCCACCAAACAAAGCAATAGCGCCGATAGGAGCGAAGTTGGCAGGATGTGGTAATAGACGACTAATAAATCCAAGTGTTATTAATAAAGCAGGAATAATAATTTTTGTTAGACTATTTTTCATAGAATGCTTTTAATTTTTAATTTACTAATTAACCTAATTTCTAATAAAATGCCCAATATACAATTTTTTAATTTGGTATTTTATTAGGTGAATTAGAGAATTAGCTGAATTGGTAATTATTTTGTCAGTTCGTATTTCCACTCAACTTTGTCTCCCGACTTAGCGGTTACTTTATTAAGATTAGTAAAGTTGATTTTCTGATTATTAATATATAAATTCCATTCTTTACTGGCAGTGGCAATGACGCCGTCTAGTTGGGTAACAGTTTCATTATTTGTTGCATTAAACTGACTGGTAAATTTGTCTCCAGCTTGGAGCATAAGTTCTTCTATAGAAGTTGTATCTTTGGCTGTAAGCGATAGGGTATTCTTGAAAGTTGGTGATTTGGTGATTTCTACTTGATAGGTTGTTTTAGCTGAAGAAATGGTTGGTGCTGAGCCAGAATTTACCGAACAGCCAGCGCCGATAATTGCCAATAAAGCGATTGAAAAAAGTATTTTTTTCATAATATTTACAACTTAAAATTTATGACTGATAACTTCGGCATTATACCAGAGTTTGTAATAATTTCCAAGCTAGAAACAAACCTAATCCTGATGCTGCGGTAAGTGATATTCCAAAGACAGTTTTGGCGGGATTATTCGTCGTGCTGGAAGGGGAAGCGGGGGAGAGAGTTTCAACATTGTTCCATTGAGCTACTGTATTATTGTTAATGGGTGGCGCGGTTGATGTTATGTGATCTTTTGATCTTTGGTTTTTGTTATCCGCTATCTGGTAATTATTTTCTTTTGGAGTATTGTTGTTCGTTGTTAGCTGTGTATTGTTTGTTGTGGTTGAAGTGGTGGTTGTTGTAATGTTTAAAATTAATGATGAAGTAACAAGTTGAATAGTGGTAGTTGTTGTTACTGTAGTTGTGGCTGCTGTGGTTGTTGTTGGTGTGGTGTTTGAAGTTTCAATTGGTAAAATATAAGCAGAACCGCCGCCATTTTCTTGTGGTTTACTAAAGTTAATTAAAATATCATTCCAAGGCTTATTTAAAGTAGCCGGTATTACTTGAGTGGTGGCCCAGACATCATTCTCTACACTACCATCGGTTTGTTGTTGTTTAGATAAATAATCTTTGGCTTTTTTAATCCAATCAGAATTACTTTCTCCCATGGCGTCTCCTGCTTGGATTGACCAAGAAGTAGAAAATGAGTTTTCCGAAAAACTACCATCGGTTTGTTGTTGGGTTTTTAGATATGTTGTAGCGTCAGTAATGGCTTTAGATATTTCCGAATTAGCAGAAAAAGGTTTTAATGCCTGAATGGCGGCAGCGGTTAGATCAATACTTCCCCAATTACTGTTAGTTTGTTTTGATAATACAAAAGCAATTATTTTTTTTATAATTTCATCTTGTTCAGAATATCCAGCCTTGTAAAGTGGAATTAAGGCAAAAATATCGTCATTAAATAGCCCTTGGTTTTCTGGTATATCAACTAATTCAGTGCCGTTAAAAGTGTCAGTGATTTTTTTAAGGTAATTTGTTTTAGTTTGATAAGGGTTAATGTTTAAAGCCATTAAAGCCATGGCGCGACGGGCAAAATCAGAGACACTGTTAGCACCACCAGCAGATGGTGGGTCAGTTAGTAAATAATTTTTAATAGCCACACTGGTTGGATTAGAGCGGTTGTAGGCGCCAAAAGCAATCGCTGCCCAGTCGGTATGTAAAATAGAAGAAAAATCGCCGTTTTGTTGTTTAGTGTTTAAATATTGAATAGCTTTTTCAACATCAAGATTAGCATAAGTTGGTAGATAACTCCCACCATTACCATTCCCGTCCTCATTTACGGGCTCTTCTGTTGGTGGGGTTGAAGTGGTAGGAGTTGTAATGGTGTTTGTTGGATTAATTTCTATTTCGTCTGTTGGAATAAAGCTATTTTTTGTGGCTTTAATTTTGTAGGGGGTGGTGGTGTTTATTAATAAATCTAAAGTGCCATTTGTTGAAAAATTTTCATTATTGTTTACTAAAATTGTGTTGCTGGGCGAATCAAGCCAAGCAGAATTCCAAGACATGTCAAAACCAAATTCTTTTACTCTAATTGTGGTGGTGGTATTAATTTCCGGCGTAGAAGTGGATACTTCTATTTTTAAAGGAAATATTCCATAGCTTAAAATTATTTTATCATTTTCTTTTAGTGGGTATTCATTCAAAGCTTCATTGGCAAAATCTAAATTGTGAAAAAAAGCCCACCAATTATAGTCAGTGCCGTCATATTGGTTTATCTTGCTTAAAAATTTTTTTCCGCCAGAATCATTAAATAATATATCCCAATTATTTTCTTTGGCTATTTGTTGCAAAGCACAATAAACAGTCAATTTTGTTGTTGTTGAGTTTTCGTTTATAGGACACTCAGTGACAGTATAATTATTTGAAAATAAGATGTTGTTGAAAGTGGAAATTGTTAAGTTAATGGTTGTAGTAGCAAATATAACATCTGGTATGGTTGTGGTAGCTGTTGTGGTGGTGGTGTCTAAAGTAGATGAGGTATTGCTGTCTGGGTTAACCTCTTCTGCTTTTACAAAAGAAAACCCAAAAAATGTTGTTAGCAAAACAATTAAAATGATAAATTTATATTTGTTGCTGTTTTGCTTTAGTGATTCGTGCAGATTAGTGTTAGAGATTAGTGGTTTCATACTTCCAAGTAATAATGTCATTAGGCTTAACAATTTGTTGTGAAATTCCCATTTTAGCGCTTTCACCGTTTATATAATAGATCCAATATTTACCAGTTTGAGTATTATTTATTAAGCCATTAATTTCCTCCACAAATTCTCCCATGCCGCTGAATGTTTTTGTTTTAAATGAGAAAGGTTGTCGGGAATCAGCCGAGGCATATTGCATCAGATTATAAACAGTGGAAGTAGGGGAGATGGCACGGATGTAATCAGTCACTTGTAACTGATAACTAGTAATTGGTAATTTATTATTTGATTCATTTGTTGTGGATGTGTTCAAATTGTTTAATTGCTTCACTTGTTCTAATTGTTCAATTTGAACATTTTGAACAGCTGGAACATTTACAATATTTTGTGATGTGGTGACTAAGTGATTAGGTGATGTGGTATTAAAAATTTGTTCATTTTTAATTTGGATTTGATTAGAAATTAGTAATTTGTTATTAGAAATTTTTAAAGATTGATAGCCACTAATTATTGCAATAGTAATAAAAATTAGAAAAGCAAGAATAAAATATTTATGTTGTTTAATAAATTTTTTCATATAAAAAAACTGCTATTTCGGGCAGTAATTTGTTTTGTAGATAAAAAATCCACAAAGTTTCCTGCTCGGGTTTCACCACGCCGAAGCTCTAAAAGCGAAGGCGGGCATATCTGAAGATCGGGCTTGTCCCACGACCTTAGTCGGGGCTTTACCGTTGCGGCACAGCGGAGGAATGAACCTCACTTCCACAGATAAATTTAATTGTGATGATAGTCTACCAGTCAACAAAAATAGTGTCAAATATTTTTGTCCACATGGTAATTATTTTATGAAAAATTTGTATTTAAGGTATTAGGTAATTTATTTTTTGATATAACCTAAAATTTGAAAGTGAGACACATCAGGCATTTCGGTGCCATATAGATTAATAAATTTATCGGTAAAAGATGGGTAATCTTCGAGATTGTTGGTTAAGC
This sequence comes from Candidatus Magasanikiibacteriota bacterium, assembly GCA_903837125.1. Lineage (GTDB taxonomy): Bacteria > Patescibacteriota > Patescibacteriia > Magasanikbacterales > UBA922 > CAILTG01. Next base: position 15,798 of record CAILTG010000047.1, read on the forward strand.
CAAAGCTGCTGGTCAGTTTAGTATATTCGGACGCAGTTCTCACAAACATGGGAATGGAGGTGTCTCCAAAATTTATGTTGCCGGTTGTTGGTTTTTCAATTGAATTAAAATCAGAAAATAGTTTTGAATTATTTTTAAGAAGCGCTGTAACGCGTGCCGGATTGTGACTGGCAAAAACTAACAAACCTCCTGGTTTTAAAATATCTGTTAAATATTTTAATGTATTATTAATATCATCAATAAATTGAAAAACCATGATACTGGTGATCACATCAACAGGTTGGGGAATAATTATATTTTCTGCTAAGCACTGCATAAATGAAATATGTGTACCATAATTTTTGTTGGCCACGTCAATCATGGCTTCAGAGTTGTCTATACCAGTAATATTTTTATATCCTAAAATGTGTAATTTTTCACAAAATGAACCCGTACCACACCCATAATCAAGAATTGAAATATTTTTCTTTCCTTTAAAATGTTTATTTATTAAGTTTATGATTACCGGCCAGGCAATCAAAATATTGTCTGCTACCTGTGGGTCAGTTTCTGAAATTTTTTTGTGTTTGATAAAATTTTTACTTAAAGCGTCCCATTGGTTTGGTATAGACATAAAGTAATTGTTACACGGTCTTGTTTGTTTCTAATATCTCTTTAATTAAAGGTACGATTTCTTTACGCATTAATATACCATTTTTTTTGGCAATGCAGTTATTAAATTTTATTTTTAAAGCTTTTTCTAATAATTTTTGTGATGGTTCATCAATAATTACAAATTTATTAAAAGCTTTTTCTAAATCTATACAAGTTAAAAAAATTAGGTCTAAAGTTTTTTCTTTTTTTAGTTCATTAAGAATTTTTTTTATTTCTATAATATTTTCTTTAATAAAATTATCCACCTTAATTATTTCTAATTGAGCAATACTCAAGCGACAATTGGGTAACTCAAGCGTGGCAAAATCATCAAAAATTATTTCTTTAAGTGGTTTGTTGAATTGAGATTTATTGGCGAACATTTCCTCTGTATAATTTTTAGGAAGGGTAAATTTTGTTTTGAGCCAGTTAGCCATTTTATGATCCCTTTTTGTAGTGACACGGGCTTGAAAATTTACAGTGTTGGAAACAATGGCTGAGTAAAGTAGAGCTGCTGAATATTCTGAAATTGTTGTTTGATTATTATAAAATTTTTCAGCAATTAAAGTGGCCGCCGAGCCCACCAGTTCAATTTGCACTTTGGCTTGGGGAAATTTGTGGGCCTCGTTTACTTTACGATGGTCAATAATTTCTGTTACTTTTTGAGGATCAATTTTATCCGAAAGTCCACGTAAATCACTGGCGTCAACTATAATTATTTCATCAACTTCAGCTACTATTTTTTCCGCATCATTTAACTTAGGAATATTAAATTTTTTTAGTACAAATTGAGCTTCCCGGTGCGGAGTGCCAAAGATGGCGGCTACGGCATTTTTATTATTTTTTTGTAAAAATTCAGCATAACCAAAAGCGCAGGCCGTGCCGTCTAAATCTGGGTTTTGGTAAGCAGTAATTATAATTTTTGTTGTATCTATCATAAAGTGTCTGTCTATGTGAAGTTTGACCTATTTTTTCGTAAAATCATCTTCCAGCAAATTAGCTTGGCGCAAAGTAGATCTAAAAGCTCATGGATGTTATAGGCTGTAATATAAAGCCGATTTGTTAATAATTTTGGTGGTTTATTTTTTTAATTAGACACATTAAAAAACTATTGATTCAACTAATTTATTCAGTATGTCTTCTGCTTCAAGTTCATGTAGTCTATCATAGTCAAATTCAATAAATAGTTGTTGATTTTTAGAGTTGTATCCATTTAATGAAATTACTAAAGTTTTGCTAGTTTTTAAGTGTTCCTTTACATAATTAGCGTCATAACCTTCCCCACCTGTTTCATTTAACATTTTTTTACCAATTGTCCATCTTTCATTATTGTTTTTGAGGTCATAGATTTTATCAGTATAAAAACCAGTGGGTGGAGGTTCTATGCTCAAAGAAAAAGAATATAACCCATTAGGTTCACCTATTGTTAAACTGTTGAGTAATCCTTTATCAGTAAATCTACCCTGTCCAGAATTTTGTAATGTGTCAGTTAAATACCATTCTTGAGGAAAACTTATGCTAAATTTTAGATTATTGTTTTTGTAAGTTAGCCATTGAGGTATTGTTTTAGAAGGTTGTATCTCAATGGAATTATATGTACTTGTGGTTATTTTTGTAATTTTTTTTACTTCTGTAGCTGGTTGTTTGGGTAGCTCAGATATTTTTGTTTTATAATCTTCCAAATTTGAAAGTGCTGATTGTTTCTCTAAATTTATTTGTTCTGTAAATTTTATTTGTTTAATATAGAAGAATAAAAAAAATAGTGATAAAAGGGTTAATACAACTATGATTGTAATTAAAATTTTTTGCTTCATATATTTTACAATTTTATTTATTTTTTTGAATTTTCAAGCACTGTAATAGCACGTTGTGACTGTTTACCAATTATCCACAATGCTACCGGAAAAATGAAACCAGCGATTGAAATATCTTTCATGAGAATATGTTCTATTATGGCTAAAAACAACAGTAAAACACTTAAGACGAGTGTGGCTTTTGGAATTTTTTGTTTGTACGGTTTGCTTAATGACCAACCCATAAATACTATAGCCAAGGCTAGGAGAAAGTTAATAACTAACAGTACAGAGAAAAAATTAAAACCAACGATAATAAGGCCGGGAATTGTAAAAAATACATTAATAGCTCCCACAACATAAAAAACTTTCTGAATGTGTTTTATTGCTTTACCTGCTGATTCGGTTGTCATTGGTTGTTCTTGTTTCATATTTATATAAGTTAATTATTATTAGCTAATTTAATTTTAAAAACGCAATATAGATTACAGAAATGATTGGCAGCACAAACAATAGTAGTAACTTTTTTGTTTTATTATCAACATTCTTGCTTTTATATGTGGTAAGAAATGACCATGAGCTGAGCGCAACAAATAAAACACCACTCACAGCAACCATTATTTTGTTCTTGGTAATGTAAACGATCGCCATTAAACCGATTGTAAGGATAATTGTCAAAATCGGTAACAACACTTGCAACAATACTCCTCCAAACGGTTTTGTAAATGGCCGGATATTTTGTAGTAGTTTCTCTATTTGGTTATAGTTTTCTATTTGCGCTGGTACATTGATTACATTAGTAGTATATTTAAGACCGGCCGTTTTTGTCATTTTTCCAATAATTGAAAAGCTACCGTTCCGGTTTTTTAAAATCGTGAAAATTTCGCTCGTCGGTATCGTAAGCAGTGGCGTATTATTTTGTTCTCGCCGTATTTCTTGGTCGCTGATAAATAAAGTGTAGTGTTCAAGAAGTTTTATCTGCCTTTTAGCACCTTTGTTTATGCCATAAACCATAGCTATCAAAAAAACAGAGGCTGAGAAAATAAAGGCATCTACATTCATGGGCTGAGTGTTCGTAAAATAGTTAATACAAAGAACACCGGTGAAAGTTAAAAATACAAGAGGAACGACCTTGATGAACATTTGCTTTTTGAGTTCGTTTAATCTTTCTGGTCTAATTTTAAATTGTGCGATTGGTACGGTTTCCATACTTAGAGTTTATAAGTTAGAAAAATTTTGTGTTAACTATGATGTCGCGATTTTTTTCTTCTTTATATTCAAGTAAAGGGTTATACATCATTAATGCGTGATTTTCAGTTATAAATTCCTCGCTGAGTTCTTTATTGGTATTTTTATCAATTACTTTGCGAAAAATTTTGTTATTTCTTGAATATCCGCCAAACCATTCGCTTTTTATCTCGTGATCTTTGTCAAAGATTTTGTACTTAAATTTCATCGGTTTATCAGAAAGCCATTTACCAATTAAATATTCACCTGATACCTCTATTGCCAATTGAAATTTTTGCGGAGTATTATTTTTAATTTGTAGATCAATGTTTGGATAAGCGCAAGTCGCTCCACTTCCAAAAGGTTGGTCTCGTTTTACATCAGGAAAAACATCATAGCTATGTCGCCAGCGCTCAATAACGGTTAAAGGTGTGTGGAGCGTAATCCAGTAAAGTAAATTTGATAATTGACATATACCACCTCCGACACCCGCAATAACAGTTCCGTTATGTAATACCATGCCTTCGAGATAGCCTTTGTTTTTCGTTGGTTTACCGATTTGACGCCAATATGAAAATGTTTGTCCTGGGCTAACAACTAATCTATTGAGCTTTTTTATGGCAATTTTTAAATTTGCGATTTTGTTTTCTTGCATCCACATGTCAACATCCTTTAGTTTTCTTCGCAAAACAGTTTTATGAGCAAAAATTTCAATTGGCAAATGGCTTTCAAAATTTTTCGCAAAATTTACCTTAGAAAAATACCAATAAAAATACCTTTTTACTGTAAAGTACAATCTGCCAGTAAAAAGTCTTAGTTTTGATCTATGTATAGGCTTTTTCATTGGGTAAAAAAATGCGATTTCATATAATGTTCGCGTGTATGCGAAGTTGCTATAGCAATTTGGGCTTAGGTCATTTGGAAAAGACCGAATTGCAGGTGAGTTGTTAGTTGATATAAATAAATTCTGAGCGATAGTGAACATTATTCAAGTAATTTTTTTTATGAATGTTCCTTGAAAAATGGTTCAAAATATGGTTCGATGTTCAATTTACGTATCTCATCTTTAGTCGCCCATCTCTGTTCAATATGTTCCTTGCTTAATTTAACATCTCCAGAAATTATTTCGGTTGAGTAAATTGTAAAACAATGAGTATTTTTCCCTTTATTATCCAAATCAAACTCATATACACCAAGAACCTCAAGTGGCTTAACATCTAAATCAGTTTCTTCTTTCACTTCACGTGCAATACCTTCAAAGGGGTCTTCGTTTGATTCAAGCTTACCGCCTGGAAAATCCCAATGCAGGGGAAAATATTTAGCGTTTTCTGATCTTAAACCAATCAAATATTTATCTCCTTTTTTCACAACTGCTTTTTGAATGAGATTCATAAAAACTTTTACTTGAATAATGTTTTTGGCTTTAGCTGAAAAGAATTTATTTATTTTGTCTAATGTATGCATCACGTAAGGGGTGTGCCCTAAGGCATATGGGTGGCGGTTCACCAATAAGGGAGTCGTAACCGCATACACGCTGTTAGCGAATGTAAATTATTTTTTTATTTCTTCATTAACAATTTTCATAACCTGCATTCTAGTAATTTGTCTCTCAATCCGTTGTGCGGAAAGAAGATTTTCTAGATCACCATCATCAATTTTGAGTTCATCACATTTACTTTTGATTTTATGGTTCATACACGCACTGGTATCGTCGTCATCTAAGCATAATTTGAGAGTGGCTATTATTTCTTTAGGTTTTAAACCAAGTGCATCCAGTTTGTCAATTTGCAATAGCGCATCAACGGTCCCTTTGGGTAAAGGTTCATTTTCAGCCGCAGAACCGAGTTTTTCTTTTTGTTGTCTCAATAAATCTAGTCGTCCACTTCGTTCTGATGTTTTGTGGCCCATACGGCGGGTAAAAAATTCGTGAAACATTTTTAAATACCAAGCTTTTATGTCGGTTGCATTTGAAGTGTGATCTACTTCTATTCCTGCATTATGTAAAATACCTCCACTTACTTCATGCATTAAAACTCTTAGGCCGTGAGATGGATCACCGTTTTCTGCCAGACCCAATATAATTTCGCGCTTTTTCGGACGCGCGTCCTTGATTTGAGCAGTATTAGTAGTTGGGTCGTAGTTTCCTTTGCCTTTAATATTTGCTCCCCAAGATATTTTGACTCCACCCACCTCGGTTGATTCTTCCAGATCATCATTAGCCATTTTATCTAGAAAATCATTTTCTTCCACCTCATGTAGATAATTAGTTTCTGTTCTAATGTGTGACCAGATATTTTTGTATAGTTTATTGCATTGTTGCTCGTCTAAATTTTCTAGTAATGTTTTTAATTCTGCCACATCATTTTTTGGTAAAGAAGATACTTCGCCGTCCTCATAGTCGACTAAGTTGAGTTCCTTTTTTAGTGCTTTTTTGGTGGCTAACATCTTGTCAAAATCAATAGCAATATTTACCCTTGGACCTTCTAATTCAGGGTCTTCTAAATTTGGTATGGTTTCTCCGCCTCTCAACATGTTTTCATGAGTTTTTAATGTATCGTGGATTTTTATTTGTTGCTCGTTTAACATATAATAAAAATTATTTTTGTTAATGTTAGGGATATACGAAGTTTTTCTGGAACACAGTGAAGCGAGAGCACAGCATGTCTTGAGTTCAGAGTTCCGCCGTTCTTCATTATTTAATTGAATGCAGAATTGCTTGTTCTAATTTTTTAGGTTCATCCGTGCCTATCCTGTACGTTTTACCATTTTTCAGTTTTATTTCAACTGCATCAAAACCGGAAACATTGTAAATCCACATCTTGGGCCATAACCATCCTTTTATTCCCCATCCATAATACCAATGATTCTTTGCGGTTTTAGCGGACATTACATCATTAAGAGAAAACTTTTTCTGATAAATACCATAGCCAAATTTGATTCGTAAATATTCTCCATCAATAATTACTTGGAGTGACCCAAAGGAAGCAAGAATAAACAGAATTAATGTCATTATAGTAGTAACGGCAAAATTTGTTCCTGAATCAGCCGAGGGGGGCTCGGCGGAGGTCATAATATAAACCCATGCGAAAAGCATCAGCACAGCCAGCGTAACAACCAGCATCAGGTAGCCAATTTGAGTGTGTTTGTAGTTCATAAAATTAAGGCTGTTATCATTATTTATATTTTAAAGGCAGAATTCTGAATTTCACTTAATGTTCGTGTGTATCTGATGTTTCGCACATTCCATTAAAATTATATTTGTGCGAAATATGGGTGTGCAACAGCCGGAGCGAACCAGATACATGTTGTTATCGGATGTAAATTATTTTTCACTTTTTTTCGTTCGTCGTTCAATGGGGGACGAATTCGTTAAATTATATTTTTCTGTATCTTGCACTTCTGCCCAATCCAATACGCTCAATCTTTTTTAGTTTGAGCAACACCTCAAGAGTTTGTTTTACTGTTGGTCTAGCAATTTTAGTTTTTTCTGTAATATCACCGGTGCTGGTCTCTTTGGTTTTTTCAATATATTGCCAAACAATAATCTGTTTTTCCGACAGAATTTTTTCTATGTTTTCTTTGGATAGTAATTCAACTGCCATTTGTGATTGTTTCAATATCATATCAAAAAAGAAATTGAGCCAGTCGGTGATGTTTTCTTTTTCTGTTCCCATAGTTTTTTGACTGCGTCGCAAAGCAATATAATAATCCGGTTTGTTATCCTCAACTAATTTTTCATGAGAAACATAAGGAATATACAAATATCCAGTTTGAAGTAAGAGTAAATTTGTAAGTACGCGGGATAGTCGTCCGTTGCCGTCGCTAAAAGGATGAATTTTTAAAAATTCGACCAAAAAATTTCCAATTATAAGTAATGGGTGGAATTTATTTTCTGCTAATGTTTTCTGTGTCCACTCAACTAATTCCTGCATTTGACTAGGTGTAAGATACGCTGGAGAAGTATCAAAAAGAATGCCGATTGACTGTCCAGCTTCATCTATCATTTGCACCTTGTTTTCATCTTTTTTATAATCACCACGATGTTTTTCATCTTTCTCCACATGTTTCAAAAGTTCTTGGTGAAAATGTTTAATCAAACTTTCGTTGAATTTTAAATTTTTCCAAGAGTTAAAAACATTTTCCAATAATTCATAATAGCCTTGTGCCTCTTGCTTATCGCGATTGGTAAATTTTTGGATATTAATTCCACGCATCAGTTTTTCAATGTCTTCGTCAGAAAGGCGAGCGCCTTCAATACGAGTAGAAGCGCCAGTTGAAGTAATTAAAACTGAGCGTTTTAGCCGCCCTAAAACTTGTGGACTTAAACGAGCCCCAGTTACCCATTGTCCTTTTAATTCATCAATTTTAGCAATTTTGGAGACAATAACAGAAGGAATTTGTTCAATTCGCTTGGAAAAATTTTCTGTGGGTAGGTATTTTTCTGTCAGTTTTTGGCTATTTTTAGGCATATTTTAATTGGATATATTAACTATGTCCAATTATATCCAATTAGAATAAATTTGTCAATTAATACTTCTGGTTTGACAAAATTACGTCAAGTATTGTAATCTAAAGGAAGATTTAATTAATAAAATATGTATAGTTTGTTATTTTTACTTTCCCTGATTAATTTTGTACTTGTTTTTATTTCAGCTCTCTTATTATTGAAATTTGTTTTTAAAGTTACAGCGTTGAATCTATGGACTTTAGCTGGAATTTTAATAGTTGGTTCATTGTTTTTGGTCTTCTTTGGTGATACCTACAGGTGGTTAGGTATCATAGTTTATATAGTCTTAGTAGGAATTGCATTTTATAAAAAATTTAAACTTACTGTCCCACAGGTGATTAGTTTGTTGGTGGTAGTTGCGTTGATTCCCCTAATTACAACTTACTTGACACGTGGAATGATTTTTAAATCAACAATTCAACCAAATTTAATGAAAGATAGTACTAGTATTAATAATAAGATAACAGACAATTGGGGTTTGTACACTTCTACAAATGATGGTTTTAAAATTTTATTTTTAGGTTCTCCTGAAATGGTTAAAATGAGCACACAATTTACAGATAAAAACGGAAGAAAGTATTATAGTACAAGTTACCATACAAATTTTATGACGAATCCATTATATAAAGTATGGGTTGACGAATATAGTATTCAAGATATAGATGCCTCAATATCTGGGTTTGATGTGTATTCTGCTTTAAATGAACATTTACATAATGGATCTGCTGTTTATACTTCAATTGAGAATAATAAGTTTAAAGATTTGCCAGCGGTTAAGTTTAGTTTTCATTTGCCAGGTTCCTTGGCAGATTCAGAAAAGACAGAAGGAATAGAGTTTATTTATAAAAATAAATTTTATCTTGTAGAAGTTTCAAATAAAATAAATAATTGGTTACAGATTGATGCTGATAAATTTATTAATTCCTTTGAATTAGTTAGTCAATAATATTATTAGTTATTCAAAATAAAAACTCCCTTTGAGGAGTTTTTATTTTTTTTAAAATCACTAATTATCACATTTGCCCCCCCCGCCAATCACCGTTCACAAAAAACAAAAAGTGTAAAAATTTTATTTCGTCTAATGTATCTGTGTATACGAAGTCCCGCCATTCATCGCGGGTTTTTTGTTGCTTTAGAACTATATATAGTTTAGCACTCTAACCCTCCGCTTTCAAGTTGCGGGATTTGGGTGAAATAAAATAGCACAACCATTAAAATATTAGTCGTGCTATTTTTTTGAACCGTATACACAGTGTTATCGGAAGCAAATTGTTTTTCACTTTTTTTCGTTCAATCAAGGGGGGGCGAATTCGTCAATCACATCATTTTATTTCAAAGCGTCCCAAATAGCTTCTTCTTCAAAACCCCATTCCATCATCTTTTTGAAGATTTTCATGTTGATGAATTTGTGAAGATTATTTTGAATAGTGTATTTATGTTCTGTGTTAGGATGTTTAATTAAAACATGGCTACCTTTGCCATGTTTCGTTTCTATGACTAAGCCAAGTTTTATACATGCCTTAATCCATTGAGATTGAGTAATGTCAGAAAAACTTCTGCTAGGCATAGACATTTTGTCTTACGGTCACGGGTTCATTATCTCCTCGCAGAAGAGTATCAACACAAAGATGTGGAGGAATTTCAAAATAAGTAAAAACAGCATCTTTAATTGTTAAGGACATGTTTTGTGTACTAACACCACCAGTAATAATACCGTCAAAATTTGTAGATTCAGCAGTCCAAGATCCGTCTGGATTTTGTTCAATTTTAAACTCAATTTTGCCGATTTTGTCAATCTCTTTCTTCATTTTTACTACCCGCTCATCACTCACCTCGTTGAATCCATATCCGATTTTTCTGGCTAAGTTGGATAAGTTGTATATGTATCTATTTAGACGCATAAATTTTGCTTATATTAAACTGTTTATATTATATCACAGAGTTTAATAATTTTACATATTTATATAGTGTTTGTCAATAGTGGAAGTATAGGATTTTGCTAAAATTAGCCATTATTTAAAAAGCTGGATATTTTTTTCTGGGAATACTGCATATAGTTTTTTCCATTTACCGCGCAATTCAGGGTGCTCCAGTGTGTAATTGTTTAAATGGTCTTCTAATTCTGCCCAGTCCTTACCACCAGTGCTTACCACTTCTATAAGTAGAGTGGTCTCTGGATCTGAACTTATTGATTTTTTTGTTAAGGCACTAGATAAAAGCAGGTGTGCAATATTTGTAATTCCTCTAATACCTACATATTTACCCTCTTTTGAAATTGTCTTTCTTCTTTCTTCAATTGCTTCTTGATCGCCAATTGTAATTTGGTAATTAGTGTTGTTGTATCGTATATCAGTTGGTTCAGTGATTTTTAAATCTAACAAGGAATCTATAAATTCAATATTTGCGTTACGAAGGTAATCCTTTAAGGTTGTTAACTCAACATCTTTTTGTGTTACTCGGTTCAAAAAATTCATATGATTATTACACCCAAAAATTAACACAAACGGCTATTGGTGGCAGACAACATTAACCGTTCCTATACCAGTACTTGCAGCATAACAATATACGGGAAGTGCCGCTCGCATTGAGTTGATTGAGTTTTGAGCTTGTTGCATTGACACATTAGCATAGTCTATGGTTCTTTGTGTATTAATCATTAAGGCATTAAGTTCGTTCATTTGTTGTTGAGCTTTTACTGCTGCAACTTGGTGCGTGGTATCCAATCTTGCAGCAGCTTCGTTATTAGTGTCAAGGTATTTTTGATTCTCATCTTCTAGCATAGAAGCCCAACCTTTAATATTTTTTTCTGCTTCATCCATACCAGTAAATATTCCTGGCAACTCATTTCGAGATACTTTGGCAAGTCTTAGGTTTACAATTGCATTATCTATTATTTTTATAATTTCCGCCGTATCTCCTTCTCTCTCGTCTAATAAAACAACCTTATTGTCCGCTAATTTAATCAATAAATCGTATATTTTTATATCTATAGTTAAGCTGGAATCATTGGGATAAGCAACTTGGTAAGCCTGTGCCTTTATTAACTCATCTTTCCATACCTGTTTAATGTTTCTAACTACATTTTTAAATTTTTCTGAATTGTCTATTATACTTTGGTATGTTTCTTTTTGAGCAGTGTACAATTTTATAACCACATCAGAAAAGTTTTCTTCAACTACAGGCTGAAGTGTCGGAAGTGAAGCTTGTTTTGCTGAAGGCATCACTGGTAGTGCCACTTGCATTTTATTAGGTTTAACAACTTGTGGAATCGTAGATGTGCTATTAATTATAGATGTATCGATAGTTGTTGTGGCTATAGGATTAGTTGTTGGTTGCAACAACTCCACTTTTTTAGATAAATCATCAATCTGTTTTTGTTGTTCTACAATTTTTGTTTGTTGATTATTTGAACAACCAACGCCCAATAGGACAATA
>CAILTG010000048.1 GCA_903837125.1 Candidatus Magasanikiibacteriota bacterium
CATTCTCTCTGGACGGTCATCTACATAAACACACTCCTCTGGCTTTACCCCAGCTGCTTTTACGGCATATTCAAAAATTTCTTTTTCAGGTTTTCTCAAATGTAAATAGCCGGAAACTGCTTTAATTTTTACAATATTTTTTAACTCTTTTCTTTCTATAAAAGTATCAAACCATTCTCTGGGATTATTTGAAATAATGCCAATTAGATATTTTTTTGATAACTCATTTTTAATATAATCAACTAATTCAACATTCGGTTTTGTCAGTTCATTAATAATTTCCACGTATCGCTTACTATTAAAAACGGAACCTACCGGCAGATACTTTTCACAGGCACTTAAATATTCTGTTTCGGAAATATTCCCCAAAGTAAAATCTTTCCATGCTTGATGATCATGTATAGCAGCATAAAAAACAGCTGCTGGCACTCCAAACTCTTTTTCATAAGCCTTGGGCGCTGCCTGAAACCCTTCTTTGCAAATTACTCCTCCCATGTCAAAAAAAATAGCTTTAATCATATTAAGCACGTTTTAAAATCTTAACAAGTCCTTTTTGGGCATCAATTTCCAATAAATCACCATCATGAATTACTCGGGTGCCATTCATGGTGGCAATCACACAAGGCACACCGAGTTCACGCGAAACAATAGCTGCGTGTGAAGATAAACCACCTTGATCAGCCACAATCGCCACCGCTTTTTCCATAGCTGGTACATAATCTGGTGTAGTAAATTGAGCCACCAAAATGTCTCCTCTTTCAACTTTACCAATTTCACTTTTATCTAAAACAATTTTAGCCCGTCCGCGAATGATACCGCCCAAACAAGCCATTTTTCCTTGAATTTCATCAACTTTATTTACTGTCACAGAATATTTTTCTGCCAGTTCATTCATTTGCTGTTTATCGGTAATTAAAGTAGTAACTCCATCTTTTACAGTCATCGCATAGTCGCCCATTCTCACTTTCATTTCCTCTGCACTCGGCAATGGTTTATTTTTGGTCAAAAAATCAAACATTTCAAATAAGGAAATTTCCATTATATAATCCTCATTAAAATTTGCCCTCTTGGCAACTTCGGAATAAGCAAAACTGGCACCATAATCTGCATTAAAAAATGCTTCCACTCGACGATTGCGTAAATATGAATGATCCCGCGCCAAATTTATTGAATGCAAAAAATCTGCTTTAGGTTTAATTTTTTCAATGGCCCACTTGTACTCATCAGCCACTTTTTGTGCTGATGCTTCATAAATCAAATTTGCCATCTTCTTGCCTTCAGCGACCTGTTTTTTCATTTCCTTTATTCTATTTAGCATGTCCTCAAAATTATAGGGTTTACTGGTGGCCAAGCCGCGATTAATATAAGCAAATTTATCAAGATGTTCATTAATTCTATTTTTGGCTTTAACCGACAAATTATCCAAATCTTCGTTAGCCTCAAAAAAATCTCTGGCCATTTGCACTAATTTCCATCTTTCTTCAGACACCTCAGTCATTTCTTTGGGGTCAGTCAGAATCAAGACTAATTTCCGATAATATGGATTGTCATTAGGTAGATACTCCAATAATTTTGTTTCAATTTTATCTTCAAAATATTCATCCATTGGGTATTGACAATACCAAGCAGGAATTAAAATACGATACTCAGCAATATGTTTACTTAAAATATCATAAATCTCCTGATTAGTTTTTTTACTCCAATCAGTGGCCCTTAACTCTAGGCCTCTCTTATAAAAATATTCGGCCCGAACTAATTCGCTAATCACATATTTTTCATACCAGCCATCATTGGTCTCTAAATGCCCCACTAATTCTGCTTCAAATTTATTATATTCAGTTGCCGGCCAATAAACCATATGATTAACATAAACTCGGTTAGGCAAAGCCGAATGAAGATCAGATTTTTCAGCGTGCTCCAAAATAAAAGCATTATTAATATACCTAATAAAAATAGGCAAGCGGCCCGATGGCTTAATGCGCCACTCACCAAAATGTGCAACAGCTGATGACATATAA
>CAILTG010000049.1 GCA_903837125.1 Candidatus Magasanikiibacteriota bacterium
TAATTTTTTTAATTTTTCTTCTATCATATATTAATAATTTGTCATATAATTTATGACAATATTATTATACTATAATAAGCCAAAAAGTCAAGAAATATAGTGTTTTATCAAGGTTATAATGACTAATATTTAGCTTATTTAAGCCAAAAATACTTGACAAGTATGTATTTTTATGATAAAGTGAGCTGTCAAGCTGGGGATGTCCCCTGGCCCCTGACATTAGAGTTACAATGTTGCAAGTCCCAACCATGGGGTTGGGCAAGGAGGCAGAAATGGAAGCGACGCATATCGAGACCGCAGTACTCCAGGACATGTGCGACGAAATGGGTAATTTTGCCCGAGCGTTGCATGGAGTCAGACGGCGGTTCGCCTGGATCATCGGGCTGCTCGTCTTCATCGTCATCCTGCTCAGCGTTCTCACCTACTCGTCGGTCGCCAAGGCTGACACCTTCAGTCCCAGCCGGGTGAAACTTCTGGTGCACGGCACCCACGAGTTCAGCCCCGAGATGAACATAGCCGCACACCTGATCATCCCCAACCTGCGCACCGGCACTGCGCCGAACGTGTACCTAGAGTTCAACTGGACGCCGACGCCCTACATCACGGTCACGCCATGTCTGGGCTGGCACTTCGGCAAGGACGAGGTGATCACCTCGGTTCGGCTGGCGCCCAAGTATCAGAACTTCTGGAGCTGGGTGGACCTAGAGTTCAACCCGAAGACGAAGTCCGGCTACTGGTTCGTCCAGGCAGAGTACAAGGTGTTGTCTTGGATGAACGTGGGCGCCGAGGAGGAATCGTGGGGCGACTTCCACAAATTCTCCTCATTCTCTCACGGCGGCGGGCCGAACGTGTTGCTCCAGCTCAGCAAGTATGTGTGGGTGGACTTGGCTCTCCACGCTCGCGAACTGAACCAGGTGGTTCGGCTCGAGTTCTACCTGCGGTTTCATGTGTTTTTCAAGGATTGAAGAACACTGGCGTTCACCAGCATTTGTGCGAAGTTCTTTGTAGCGGTTTGGTGGTTTCCGACATAAAAAACCACAGGAGTCTAGTTTGTACAAAGTAGATAACAAAAAATTCTGTTTTATCAACAGAATTTTTTGTTTATTTAATTAAAATTATTTTGTTGGTTCTACAAAATTAACTTCAATTTTTTTATCTCCAAGTACTCTTTGTGTTACCACGGGTTCATCATTAATATTTTCTACTGTATGAAAATCTCCAGTGTCATATAAAAAGTATTTTATTTTTCCGCCTATTTCTCCCTTTAAAAGAGACAAATCATGGTTAGGAATGCCCTCTGTAATTGTGCCTTGCACATGGCCTACAGTTGTAAATGTTCCTTCTCCAAAACCAATCATACCCGTTCCTCTTTTTTCATATCCTGAACAGTCTTTTATTGTAATAGGATCTCCGGGTTTAAATAATTTTACTGGTTTATTTGCTTCTCTTTTTTCTTTCTTCCTTGCTGTATAAGAATTATCTATTGTAGATCTGTTTTCGTATGTTCCATTCATATAAATATATTATTTAAAAGATAAACATATTTAATTGGTAATAATTAAGTCGCTACATGAAAATACACTGTATCCCCATCTTTAACAACATAATCTTTTCCTTCTAATCTTAATTTACCACTTGTTTTAATTCCTGTCCAGCCGCCAAATTCTACAAAGTCTTTCCAATCACACACATCGGCTTTAATATAGCCTTTAATAAAATCTGTATGAATTACTCCAGCTGCGTCTGGTCCTTTAGTCCCCTCTCTAACCGTCCAAGCGCGTGTTTCTGGTTCGCCAGATGTTAAAAAAGTTACTAATTTTAATAATTTATAACCAGCCACAATTAATTTATCCAATCCAGTTTCATTCATTCCTAATTCTTTTAAATATTGTTTAGCATCTTCTGGTGACAACTCAGCAAGTTCGGCTTCAATTTTTGCGCTGATTTCAATTTGCGGAATTTTTGTATCAATTGGTGGGACGTTTTTTTTTCCTTCATCAACATTAATTACATAGAGCATGGGTTTCATCGTCAAAAGATGCAAATCTTTTATCACTTCCATTTCTTCCTCAGTATATTCTAGTCCATTGGTAAATTTTCCAGCCTCTAATTGATTATTAATTTTTTGTAAAACATCAACTTCTGTTTTAATTTTTGGATCTATTTTTCCTTTGGCATTATTAATGGCGGTTTTTAATTTTTTAGAAACAGTTTGCAGGTCTGCTAAAACTAATTCTAAATTAATAACCTCAGAATCATTTTTAGGATCCACTTTATTATTTACATGTATAACGTTGGCATCAGAAAATTCACGTACTACTTGCACAATCGCGTCCACTTCACGAATATGTGACAAAAATTTATTTCCCAGTCCTTGTCCTTCACTAGCACCTTTTACTAAACCAGCAATATCCACAAATTGAATCGCCGTAGGAATTATTTTTTTTGATTTAGAAATTTCTGCTAATTTTTGTAGGCGTTCATCCGGTACTTCAACCACCCCAATGTTGGGGTCAATGGTGCAGAAAGGATAATTTTGCGCGTCAGCTTGTTTACTTCTGGTTAGCGCGTTAAATAATGTGGATTTTCCAACGTTTGGTAGGCCGACAATTCCAATTGAAAGCATAAAATTAATATTCAAAATACATGGATTAAAATACAAAAAATATTTTGTATTTTATTATGTGTATTTTGTATTTTGTTTTCGCATTATCCAAAACTGAAATGGCGCTAGTGCAGCATTGGTAACAAATACGTAGGCTACAACTCCGAGTACGGCAGCTACCCCAAAACTATTTAGAGCAATAACTGCTGCCAAACCAGTATTTTTGTAAAAATTAACAATTGACCAGGTAATTTTTTCTTCTCTGTTTCTGCCGAATAAAGATCCAAAAGTTATTTCTATTACAGTAATAAACAAACTAATTGCCAGAGCAAATAAAAATGATTTGTTTTTAAAAGTAATTAATCCTGCTACAGCCGCCACCGATCCCCAGTTTAATAAAAAAACAAAAAAAGTATTTGCCGGAGCAATGTATTTTTCTAATTTACTGGCTAGTCTGAGATATTTAATAAGTTCGGCAAGAATAATTGGAACGATAACTAATTTAAATATTAAAATAAACATTGCCCAAGAATCAACCTTAATGATTTGATGTGCTAATAGCCAAACAATAAATGGTGTTAAAATTGGCGTAATTAAATGTGCAACGGAAGTGGTTATTAAAGCTTTAGTTGGTTGACCGCCGAAGA
>CAILTG010000050.1 GCA_903837125.1 Candidatus Magasanikiibacteriota bacterium
GAAATTTATGAAGGCAAACACCAGCCGATTATCTCCAAGCAACTTTTTGACCAAGTACAAGAGGTTCTCCACGGTCGCAGTCGTCCGCAATACAAATTAAAGAATGATCCTAAAGCACTCTGCGGACTTTTCAAATGTGGAGAATGTAATATGATGATAACTGCTGAAGAGAAGCATAAGAAAAGTGGCAAACACTATACTTATTACCGCTGTACTAAAAAGTCTAAAGTTCAATCTTGCACTCAGTCATATATTCGGGAGGAAGAATTGGATCAGCAGTTATCTGAACTTATTCAAAAAGTGGCTGTGCCGGAAGACTGGTCAGAAAAAATGTTAAAGATGTTAGAAGAAGATAAAAAAGATACTGCCCAATCTTCCGCTGCTTTTGTTCAAGAGGCCTCGGATAAAATCCAAGGCATTAAGTCGCGTTTGCAAACACTCCTTTCCGGCTATTTGGATCAAGATATTGAACCGGAAATCTATAGGTCAGAGAAGGCTAAACTTATGAGTCAAAAAAAGACTTTGGAAGAGCAGATTATCCGGATTGAACAAAAGCAGGATAACCGGCTCGAACCCATGCGAGAGTGGATAAATTCTGCTCAAACTGCAGCAGAAATAGCGACGGGCAGCAATTTGAAAGACAAAAAGGTTCTCGCGAGAAAAATCTTCGGCTCGAACCTTATCCTCGAAACGAAAAAAGCGCGTGGCTTCGCGCAATTTCCCTGGTCGTTATTGTCCGAAAAAAGCTCTTGTGTTAACTTGGTAGCGCCAAGGGGAATCGAACCCCTATTCTCAGGATGAAAACCTGATGTCCTAACCATTAGACGATGGCGCCTTGATATACCGCTAGGATTATATATTAGTTTACTGAGGTAGTCAAGATCAATCTGTAAAGTTATTGTCTATGTTTCTTATTTCAAAATAAAATTCCGCTTGGTCAGTGGAATTTTACCTAATAAAAAGTATTTATTTTTTAATTTCTGTACCTTCTTGGGGCCTGATCTCTTTTGTGTGGAGTATAAGGTCTTCTAAAGAATGTGTTAAATTGCCACCGGATTTTTTTTCTAAATCCCAAAGAGTATCTTTTATCAACTCCTCAACATTAGTTTTATTTCTTTCTTCAATAAGGTCTTCCATTAAAGTGAATACGTCTCTTAAAAATTTTCTTATCTCATCTTCTGCTTGTTTTCTAGCAGTTTTTTGGGAATTATGATCCACTATCGTTTTTGGATTGGCAGTTTCTATTTCAGCTAAAGTTTGTTGTTTTATGTAAATTGTCTTCATTATTTTTTCGAATTGTAGCTGGAGTAATTTTATTTTTTTAATCATTTCCGGATTTTTTAATTTATCAATAATTTTTTTGGTTCTCTCTAAAGATTCAAGGAGTTGTTTTTGTTTATCTGTTGGTGTAGTATCATGTGGCCACATTATAGTTCCTCTACCTATTGCCTCGCAAGGGATAACAATATAAGGGGCACCTTCATTCGGACCGCTATTATCTGCATACACATTACCTGTTGCCTCGTTTAGAAAACGTATAATTTCTTCAGCACTTCCATTTGTTGCATGAACATCCCAACCTGAAATATTATTCTTTCTTTCAGTAAGAGATTTAATTCGGTCTTCTGGTGTTTCGTCTTGTTCTAGAGGGAATCCAAACGCCGAAATTTCAAATTTTGGGGGTTCATTCAGTTCTTTTTTGTCTACCACTCCTCCCTCTGTCCTTTTGTTTTCTGCTAAAGTTTTTGGGTTTTGGCTCCGACCTCTTTCTAAATTATTCATATAATGTCTGTTAAATAATTGATATTTAAGATTGTTTTATGATATTTATATGGTATATAATAGTAAAAATTGTGCTTTTTGTCAAGTTTATTGCTGGTGATTAAAAATTGTCATCTAGTATCATTTATGTTAAAATAATATTTAGTAAACTAGTTAATTATTATGAGCGATTTTGGAAAAGAACAACATAAGTTGGAGGAGATAAGATTTAATTTAGAACAGCGGCATCGTGAATTAGGAGTTGATCCTCATTATTTAGATATTCTTAAGGTTATATTGGTTGCCGGAGAAAGGCTTAAGGCCAAGGCAGGTAATATTGGTGATCTTCCTGGAGACAAGCCTGGGGTTACTGAAGAAGATCTCAGAATTGAACAAGAACTGGGCGCGTTGATTGATGGTTTTCAAGATGGCTCTGTGTTTTTTTCTGAAGAACAGCGAACAGAAATACCAGCACCAGAAGCAAAAGATGTTTGGATTTGCGACCCGGTGAGTAATACTGTTTCCTTAAAGGCAGGTCGTCCGGGTTTTGCCATAACTATTGCACATCGAAAAGAAGGTATAACAGATTTTTCTGCAGTGTACGATGCGGGTCGTGGCAGGCTGTTTAGCGCCTACCGTGGCAAAGGTGCTTTCTTAAATGGTCAAAAAATACAAATACCAGAAGTTTCTGCTATTCCACCTCGTGTGGCAATAGGTAAAGCCAACGCAGTATTAACCGAAAAATTTGGTGATGAACTGCTTAAAAATGAGCGGTTTGGAAAAGTTAAAGGCGAACCGCAATCTATCGCACTTAACACTTTAGAAATCATTGCAGGCAATAGGGACGGGGCAGTGATTTTGGCGAAGGACATTTTTCCTCATCCGGCTAGCCAGTTGATCATAAACGAGGCTGGAGGCAGGTTCACTAATATTCAGGGAGATGACGAAATTGGTTTTGATGATGATATTTTTGTGGTTGCAGCTAATAAGGAGTTACATGTAGAAATTTTGGAATTTGTTCAAGATTTAGCGAATAAAAAAGGGATATTATTAAGTCGATAGTTATTGACAATCTGGTATCTACACTTGCGTCTTGACAACAAAAGGGGATTAAGGTAAACTTATCATATTCCACAGACAGTAGCGCCCGCAAGGGTTAATAATGCTACCGAGGATAATCTAAGTTTTCTAAGTTAGCTTTAATTAGCTAAGTTTGAAGAGAGGTCGAAGATTTTCCAATAAACTGTGGCGAAGAACCACATTTTTTATTTGCTTAAAGTTAATTGGTAAGCCAGAAAATTAGGTAAAATTGATTAACTCGGCAAACTTAGAATTATGGCAAAAAATAAAATACAAAAAGAAGAGTCTTTACAAGGACTTAATAATGAGCTAAAAACTGCCAAAGCAGTCGTTTTTGCTAATTTTCAAGGTCTTAAAGTAAAAGATTCTGAAGCTTTACGTAAATTGTGTCGTGCTGAAAATGTAACTTACATTGCCAGTAAAAAAACTTTACTTAAAAAAGCCTTGGAAGCTGCTGGATTGGCAGTTGATTTAGAAGGTTTTGAGGGTGGAGTGGCCGCAGTAGTCGCTCATGGTGATGAAGTGGCTCCAGCTAAAATTATTGCTGATTTTGCCAAGAAAAATGACTTGGTGAAAATCTATGGTGGTATTTTGGAAGGTGTTTTTATTGATGGCAATAAAGTTAATCAATTAGCTAGATTACCAGGTAAACAACAACTCTTAGGTCAATTGGTAGGCACTTTGAATGCTCCAATTTCTGGCTTTGTGAATGCCTTGGCTGGTAACCTGCGTAATTTGGTGAATGTTTTAAATAATTTAAAAACAGCTAAGAGCTAAAAGCTATAAGCTAATAACTAAATTAATATGTCAGAAGAAAAAAATGTCGTTGTGCCTGAAAAATTTAAGGCCATTGTAGAACAAGTAGAAAAAATGTCAGTTTTAGATCTTTCCGAATTAGTGAAAGTTTTAGAAGAAAAATTTGGTGTTTCTGCTGCCGCTCCAGCCATGATGATGGCCGCCGGTCCAGCAGCTGCCGCTCCAGCTGTAGAAGAAAAAACTGAATTTAATGTTGAATTATCTGAAGTAGGTGCTAATAAAATCAATGTTATTAAAGCAGTTAAAGAAATTACTGGTTTGGGACTAGCCGATGCTAAAGCTTTGGTAGATGGCGCTCCTAAAATGATCAAAGAAAATGTGAAAAAAGAAGAAGCCGAAGTTATGAAGAAAAAAATTGAGGAAGCTGGCGGCAAAGCGATTTTAAAATAAGCATCAATTTAGACAGATTAAAACAGAAAACTCCGGCAAATGCTGGAGTTTTTTTGTTCTATTATAATCAGTTTAAATCTGTTTTAATTGATGCTAAATTTATATATTTTATTATCATCCAAAACATAGGCAGTTTTTTTGGCTTCGTCTACTACCATACCGGTAGGGTTTTTCCACTCAGAGGCTGTGTATTGTTTTAACAATTTACCATTTTTATCTAGTACCACCAATCGTTTATTGGTTGGTTCTAAAATATAAAGATTATTTATTCCATTGTAAGTCCAAATTTGTAGAGGATTATCAAGTTTGGGATCCAAACCTTGAATATCAAAATTTTGTTTAGTACCACTGGTTAATTTAATAATTGTTCCGTCCTTCTTTAAAATAAAAATGTCTCCATCCAAAGCCATTGAGACTGCACCCTTTAAATCTGTTTTATCTTTTAACCAAGCTACCCCCTTGTCAAATCCAGTGGCAGTCATAGAGTGTTTATAAATTTGATTATTAAACTCATCTACTAAATAGAGCTTTCGGCTATAAACAAATAGAGCAGCTATTTTGGTATTGTTATTGGGGAAAACAATGTCGGCATTTTTGAAAATATTAGTATCTTTAATAAATTCAGCAATGGTATTGTCACCACTCAAAAATATTGTCAAATCTTGTTCTTTGGGTGTGGAGGCGTTATAAAAATGGGGAATAATAGTGTGGTCTTTTAGTTCTGTTTGTTGACCGTCATTTTTTACACGATACAGAGAATTATCATTGGCTCCGTAGGCAATTAACCAATTGTCCAAAGCTACTAATTTATCAGCTTGTGGGTTAGTTTTCATTTTTTGTAAATCAACTATCATTGTTGGTTTCACCGTAACAATTTTTCGTAGTTTCATTAAATCAGCATCTATTTCAGAATTAAATTTTTGTACCTGTTGTTTTTCAGTTGCAGATTTTTGTGGCAGAGTAGAAATAATTTGTTTTGCCTCTTGTAATAAGGTAAAGGCCTTATTTTCATCATTATAAAGTAAACTAGCATCAGCGGAGTTCTTTTTATCGGTAATATTTTGAATTTGGTTGTTGTAGGCCACTTGTTTAGCTTCCGTATTTTGTTTTATTTTTAAATAAGTTAAGCTGCCCGCGAAAATTAAAGCCAGAATTATTACTAATAACATAATTAGCTTACTAATCAGCGGTAGTTCTCCTAATTGTTCAATTTTATTGTAAAAACTGTTTTTTATAGTTTTAATTACTTCTCCACGTTTATTGTCTTTGTTGGTGATCAAAAGTATTAAGGCTATGGCGCTTCTTCCCAGAAAAATACCACTATTTTTTAAAAATCTTCCTAAGCCCAAAAATCCAGTTACCAGCGCTCGGCCAATACCTATCAAAATTATATTAAGTGTAGATTCTTTGGTTTCTAAAACACGATGGTTTGTTTCTCTGGCAGATTCTAGCAAAGCCTGTTGTCTGTCTTGAAGTTGTTTTTCATTTTTTCTTCTTTTTGATTTTTCTTCTTGGTTCGTCCGGCGTTCGGTCCAGTTATTTTTCCAGTTGCTAAAAAGCGAAGGAGAAAGAATAGTAGCAGTATTTTTTTCTTTATTTAAAAGTTCGTTAATAGAAGAAGCGGAACTTGCTTGGTCTAAAGTTTTTGGTAGTTTACCGGTTTTGGGCACTTCGGCCGGTTTGGGGAAATGAAAAAAAATACCTCCAAAGGACATTTCAGTCTTAAGATCTTCTAATACTTTTTGCACATGACTGGTTGTTTGGCTAATAGATCTTCCCGACACAATTTTTTTAATTCGGTCGCTCTCAAAATAGTCTGTAACATGCGGAGTGGCCATGTAAAAATAATCTCCCTGATTAATTGTTCCTTGAAGCATGGCTGAAAAAAGTTGGTTTTCAGGTTGTTCATTTGTTTGATCCTTAAGCACATCTAATTCTTCCAGATTTTCTTTTCCAGGGTAAAACAACATTACTTGTGGATTGCCATGATAAGCAAAGAAAATATCGTGTCCGCGTAGCACACCTACCAAACAATTGGTTAAGGCATTTTTATATTCTAATACATGATGTCCACGACGGTTGATAAATTCCAAAGTTAATTCAAAAGCATTACTATCTTTTTCGTCTTCGGTTTCATAATAGCCTGATTCCAGGTCATCAATCATTTGTTGTAAATGTTCAATTTGTTCTAAGGAGCCATTATTAATTTCGCAAACAGCAAAAAAATAGCCTTTGTTTTTTTCATCGACATCTGGTTCAGAAATGTGCAGAAGAACGTGTGAGCGATTTTGGTTTCCCCCTTCCACAAAAAATTCATGGAGTTCAAGTATGTCTTGCATACAATAGTTATAAAGTTTATAAAATGCGCACCAATTAACTCCTTTGACTTTATATGATAGAAATATTATACTATATTTGCCTAAATAATGCCAACAGTGCCATTAGTCTGTTTGAAAATTTAATCATTTAAAATTGTTTAAAAATTTCAAATTAATATTTTCAAATTATTTAAAAATATGCTTGAACACCTTTTTGGTTCAAAGACCAGACTTAAATTAATTCGATTGTTTTACCGTCATCAGGAAACGCCTTTTTTTGTTCGCGAACTTACTCGTTTAACTGGGGTGCAGATTAATGCTATTCGTCGTGAGTTGGAAACGTTGCTCAAAGCCAGTTTAATAAAAGAAGTTGAGCCTGAGGATAATAATTCTTTTGAAGCTGGTTCAGGACTCCGTAAATATTATGTGTTGGATACCAGTTCTTTACTTTATCCAGAAATTCAGGCTTTAATTTTAAAAGATCAATTATTGGCGCAAGAAGAATTTATTAATGAATTAAAGGAAAAGGGCGGAAAAATTAAATTGTTGCTATTAACCGGTCTCTTTACTGCTGACCATCATGCCCAATCTGATATTTTGTTGGTAGGGGAAATGAAAGAAAAAATTGTGGGGCGTTTGGTGGCCCAATACGAGCAAGAATTTGGTTCAGAAATACGTTATACTATTATGTCTGAGAAAGAATTTTTAGATCGTCGTCGTGTAATGGACAAGTTTCTGTATAGTTTGTTTGAGTGTAAGAATATGAAAGTGGTGAATGAATATGGAGTGTAATTTCAAATTACCAATTTCCAATTTCAAATAAAATCCAAATATCAAAATCCAAATTTGACATTTAGGTTTTGACATTGATTTGGCATTGGAAATTAGGATTTTGTCATTATGTACTTGCTTATAGACACCTCGGAAAGAGATATAATTAATTTATCTTTGTTCAATGAAAAAGTAATTGAACACAAAACTTATTCAGGACAGAATCGGGAACTTTTGAGTTGTATACAAAAAGTAGTCAAAAGTTATAAAGTTCGTAAAGTTATAAAGTCCGAAAGAGATATCGAGGGAATAATGGTGGTGGTTGGGAGTGGGGGTTTTACTAGCACGCGGATTGCTTGTGTGGTGGCCAATACTTTTGCTTATGTTTTGCAAATTCCGCTTTTGGCGATTAAAAGAGAAGATGCTGAAAAAGCACAAAGTTTGATTCCTAAACTTCTTAAACAAAAACCAGGTCATTATCTTTCCGCTACCTATAGCGGTGAGCCGAATATTGGTAAGAAAATATGAATGATAAAGAAATAATAAAATTATTTCAAGAAAAACATTGGGATCTTTGGTTAAAAAGAAATTTTCCAGTGCTCATTCCTTATTTAATGATAACTGGTGCAACCCACAGAATGTTTGTTAAGGGTGGAATTGAGGGAGAGTTTCCTATTGTTTTGTATTCTGCTGGCGCTTGGCGTAGTAATAATGAGATGTTTGATTTAGCTGGTAGTGAGGCTGGTAAATATCTTAAAAAAACCAATGCTAAACATACTAATGATTTATGTTTAAGGGCTTACAAAGATACTTTAAAGTTAGTTAAAAATTTATTAACCGATGAGATAACTTCACCATTAAAACAATTCCGACAAATTTTAAAATCTCTTGAAATTAATAATGGCATTGGAATATGGGTAGCTCATGCTGCCGAGGTTTATTACAATAATGAAATTAGAATAAAATTAAAAGGTAAAATTAAAGATACAGAGATTGATAAATTTATTGGAGATATTTCTTTTCCCAAAAGAAAGAATGCACATGTTTTAATGGCCGATGATATTCGAGCTGGCGAATCTACAGAAAATTTATTAAAAAAATATGGCTGGATGAAAAGTAGAGTGGCTGCCGGTTTTGGAGAAGGACATTCTTATGAAGAAATGGAAGAAATTAGAAAAAGTATTTTAGCTGAGCCAGTAGCCGAAGTTGAACATCCAAAAGTAGCTGATGATTTAAAGTATTTAGTATCAGAGCTTCAAGAAATTGTTTATTTAAGAGCCTTTCGTACGGATGTTTTGTTTGAAGTGATGTATCGATCGCAACCAATTTTTGTTAGGCTTGAAAAAGACTTAGGAATTGAATCAGTAAAAGATTATCTTCCGAATGATTTGTTGGCTGGGAAATTAAAAAAATATGGACAAAATTATTCGATTTTAAAATATTATGATGATATTGTGGTTACTGAAGAAAAGATCGTTGAAGATGAATATAGCTTAGATATAGAAGTTAAGGGGTCAGTTGCTTGGACTGGCAAGGTGACTGGAAAAGTTAAAATTGTTTTTAATCCTGCTGAAGCAAGTAAAGTTCAATTAGGTGATGTTTTAGTTACTAACATGACCATACCTGCATATTTACAGGCCATGAAAAAAGCTGTGGCCTTTGTTACTGATGAAGGTGGAATTACCTGTCACGCCGCCATTATTGCTCGCGAAATGAAAAAACCTTGTATTATTGGTACTAAAATTGCTACTCAAATATTTAAAGATGGTGATTTGGTGGAGGTGGATGCAGATAAGGGGATTGTGAAAAAATTATAACAAAATTAATTTTATTTTTAAAATATGGAGGAAACAAAAATAGCTTTGTTTAAGGGTAAAAAAATTAGGAAGACATTTTTTAATAAAGAATGGTGGTTTTCGGTAGTGGATGTGGTGGAAGTGTTAACTGACAGTGCTGATGCCAACGATTATTGGTATAAGATGAAGATTCGGGTTAAAGATGAGGAAAAAATTGAACTATCGACAATTTGTCGACAGTTGAAATTGTTAGCTCCAGATGGAAAAATGCGTGAGACTGACTGTGCTGATACAGAAGGAATTTTTCGTTTAATTCAATCAATTCCTTCGCCTAAGGCCGAACCGTTCAAACGTTGGCTGGCCAAGGTTGGTTATGAACGAGTACAAGAAATTGAAAATCCGGAATTAGCAACCAAGCGCACGCGGATGTTGTATAAATTGAAAGGCTATCCAGATAGTTGGATTGAAAAAAGAATGCGCGGGATTGCGATTCGTGAGGAACTGACAGATGAATGGCAAAAACGCGGAGCGCAAAACCAAAGGGATTATGAAATTTTAACTGCGGAAATTTCCAAGGCGAGTTTTGGACTTACTCCCAGCGCTTATAAAAAAGTTAAAGGATTAAAGCGAGAAAATTTGCGCGACCACATGGATGATTTTGAATTGATTTTTTCTATGTTGGGAGAACGCGCCACTACGGAAATACACCGCAACGAAGATTCACAAGGCTTGCCTAAGTTAAAATCTGATGCTAACGCTGGCGGAGAGATTGCCGGTGGCGCACGTAGAGCACTGGAGAAAAAGTTGGGTCGCCCAGTAATTTCACGTAATAATTTTTTACCGCGTTCTAGAAAGAGAAAATTGTTGAGTAAATAAATATGAAAAAACAATGGAAAAAATTATTTGTAAGAAAAGATTGTGATTTGCCTACAGCTGGTGACCTGATTCATACTGCCTATGATGTGCTTTGGAATTATACTAAACAGAAAAATGAGTATTTGTTTATTTATTTTAAAAATCAAAATGTAAATTATTATTTGCAGGGAGTTAATGAGTTTGCTGCTGGCAGAAGATCATATCAAAAAAAGTTTTTTACTTCAACCCAAATTAAAAAGAGTTATAAAAACGGTCTGAGTTTACTTAAAGAAATTGAAA
The DNA here is from genome assembly GCA_903837125.1 of Candidatus Magasanikiibacteriota bacterium. Lineage (GTDB taxonomy): Bacteria > Patescibacteriota > Patescibacteriia > Magasanikbacterales > UBA922 > CAILTG01. The sequence goes on from CAILTG010000050.1 coordinate 10,088, forward strand.
ATAAAACTAGTCAGTGGAAAAAAGTTTTAGAAAAAGAATTATCAAGAGAAAATTTATTGAAAGCATTTTTAGATTTTGAAAAATATTTTAAAATTATTAGTTATGAATATAGTATTTTACCTTGGTGGGCTTTGGAATCGTGGCAAGATGATTTTCAAAAATTAGTTTCTCGTCTTATAAAACAAAGAGATCTAGAAGCCCAACGTGAAATAATTATCACTTCGTTACTCAAAGGCTGGGGAAAAACTGCTATTGAGGAAATTCAAAATAAATTTAGAAGCGGAGTGCCGGCCGAACAGTTGGCAAAAGATTATCAATTTTTAAGGAGTTGGACCGCGGTTTGGTTTAAATCAATAGATGCCAATTGGATTGCCAGTGTGGGGGAAAAGGCAGGGAAGATAAAAGTGTTTAGTTTGGAAAAAGTTTTAAAAATGCTTGACCCAAAATTGTCTGAAAGAAAGTTTTTGGCAGCCGCGCCCCATATAATTTTTTTTAAAGATTGGCGTGACGATTTAAGAAGAAAGAATGTATATTTGTGGAATTTTTTGTTTGAAAATTTAGCTAAATTTTTTGGTATTGCTTATGATGATTGGGGTTATCTTACTCAAGCAGAAATTGAAAAAATATTGCGTAGCGGAAAATTAAATAAAAAAATAATTGAACAAAGAAAAAAGTTTGGTTGTGTGTTAACAGTGGTGCCGGGTAAATTGGTAATTCAAGTTATTGATAAAAATGGTTATTCAAAATATTTTAAAATAGTTGAACAGGTTGAAAAACAAGAAGCTAATTTTATTCTTAAAGGAATTGTTGGCCAGCCAGGAAAAGTGGTGGGCAGAGTTTGTACTGTGCGTCATTATAAAGATGTTTTTAAAATTAAAGAAGGTAATATTTTGGTGGCTAATACCACGCATCCAAATTATTTAATGGGCATGAAAAAAGCTTCGGCTTTTGTGACCGACGAAGGCGGAATCGCTTGCCACGCGGCCATTGTGGCTCGAGAAATGAAAAAACCTTGTATTGTTGGTACTAGGTTTGCTACTAAGTCGTTGAAAGATGGTGACCTTGTTGAAGTTAATGCAGATATTGGAGTAGTGAAGAAGATTGTTGTAAAATAATTTGGTGGAGGTCTGCCTTGCACCGAACGATCCGTCAGCTGGCGGAGGGTTCTGGAGCAGGGGTGGATGTGGAGAATGATATAATAAAAAAGTTATGAAAAAAATAGTTTGGGAAAAAGTAGTTACCAGAGAAGGAAATGTGCTAAACAGGTGGCTTCATTTTTTGGGTTATTCTAATGGTATTGGACCATATTCTCCTATTAAGGCTACCAACATGTTAACTTTAGCTTATAATTCTTTGTCTGAACAACATTTTGATAAAAAGGAAACAGAAAAATCTGGTAAATTGGCTTTGGACGATTTTTATAAAAACAATGAAGAAAAAGTATTTAAAAATCTTTATAGGATTTGTTTAAATTTAAAAATTTGGAATGATAAAGTAAAAAAAATAAAGAACAATAAATTAAATGTGGGTAATTTATTTTTTGATTTTGTAAAAAGTTATAGTCAGGCAAGAGTAGTAGTGTATTATGGTCATTTTGCCGAGCCAAAAGCTACTTTGGTTTTGAAACAAAATTTAGAAAAGTTATTTAAACCAGAAGAAATGGAGTATGTTTTGGGAATTTTAACTTCACCAAAAAATTTTTATCCAGAATTAAATAAATATTTCAATTCAGTTAATTCTTTTACTGCCAAATCGGAATTTTATTTAGATAAAATAAACGATAAAAAAGTTTTAAAATTAATAAATTATCTTCGGAAAATAATTTATTTTCATGAAGTGACCGAAAGAATTTGTTCAGTGTCTTTTGTTAATATTAAAAAGATCTTGAAAGAAATTGGCAAATTTTATCGGGTTAATAGTGATGATTTATTTTATTATACTGTTCCAGAAATAAAAAAATTATTTAAAAAAGGGGCTAGAATTAGTAGTGAAGAAATATTATCAAGGAGAAATTTTTTCTTATTATTAATGAAGGATAAAAAAATTAAATTATATAGTGGAAAATTGGGTGAAGAAATTGTGGCCAGAGAATTGAACAAAAATAAAATTGAAAATAATATTAAAGAATTGAGAGGACAGGTTGCTTGTAAAGGAAAAGTTAAAGGGGTGGTTAAAATAATTTGTAGGGAAGAAGAAATGGTGAAGATGAATAAGGGCGATATTTTAGTTTCACCTATGACTACACCTAAATTGATGTCGGCAATTCATAAAGCTGGAGCAATTGTTACTGATGAAGGTGGATTAATTTGTCACGCAGCTATTGTTTCTAGAGAATTGGATATACCTTGTGTTGTTGGTACGATTTTTGCTAGTAAGGTTTTACGAGATGGGGATTTGGTGGAAGTAGATGCAAACAAAGGAATTATAAAAATAATTAATAAATAATTTTATGTTTAAATTTAATTTATTGGGAAGAGAGAGTGAACCAAGACGTGAAGAGTCGGGAAGAAATGTTGAAATTAGATTAATATTTATTCGTCATGGTCAAAAGGACATGAAGGACAGAGAGCGTGGGCTTCTTACTGAAAAAGGTAAGGAACAGTTTAGAGAATTTGCTGAAGCTGAATTGGGAGATCCAAATAGGAATCTAATTGTTTATGGTACAGATATTGCAAGAACTCTTCAAAGTGGTTTTGAAGCTGTTTCCAATGCACAATCTAAAATAAAAGTTTTTCCAGAACCTCTTAATGAACTTTCAATGAGTATTGATTCTCATGATAAAACTAAGCCACAGAAATTTTCTCGCGCATTTATGGAAAAAATGAAAAGTATGCCACCTGGAGATAATGTTAGTTATTATTTAACTTATCATGATCAAAAACCAGATGAAGGAACTGTGTCACCTCGAGAATTAGCTTGTGGAATTGCAAAAATTATTACTGGTTATAATAATAAAAAAGAAAGATTTAAATCAGACACTAAAACAGATGTTGTTTTGGTGTCGCATGATTTTGTTTTGCGAAGTTTTTTGCAAGAGTGTCTAGGAATTAAATTAAGAGAGGGAAATAAAAATATGAAACCGGCCGAATTTTTTGAAATAATTATAAAAACAGATGATAGAGGTGGCAAAGTTGCTCAATTTAAATATGGTGATGAATTGCGAGTTTTAAATATAGATGAATTACAACAATTAATTAGTGAGTATGAAAAAATATAAAGGAATTTCTGCTTGTTCTGGTAAAGTTAGAGGAAAAGTTTTAAAAATTGATAATCCAATTAAACCAGTGCTTGGTAAAAAAGGTTATATTTTGGTTGCCCCATTTACTACTCCAGTTATTGCTTTAGCAATATCACAGGCCAAAGGTATTGTTTGTGAAAAAGGTGGAATAACTTCTCACGCGGCTATAATTTCCCGTGAATTGGGAATTCCTTGTGTGGTGGGAGTAACAGGAATTTTGGCAGTACTAAAAAATAATCAGTTGATAACTGTTGATGCCAATAAAGGAGAAATAATATGTTAAACAAAGAAGCAAAATTAATGTTGCAAGCACAGATAAAAATGATGTTGAACTCAATAGATAAAACAGGCGCTGCTGCTCGTTGGCCAATGCCCATTTTAAAAAGTACGGTTGAGGCTAGTATTTATTCAGAGCCAATTGCTGCTAAAAAATTTTACGAATATATTTTAAAATTAAAAAAATTGGGTTTAAGTTTTGAAGAAATAAAAAATGTTTTTTCTTATCCTAGTCCATTGGCCAGAATGACGATGATTTTTAGATCCAGGGCAATTTGGAAATTAAATCAAAAACAACAGTTGGAATTATATAATTATTTAGGGAAGATATTGTCTTTGTTTTATCAAGAGGATGCTTTTTGTGCCAAAGGAAAAAATATTTTGTTAGTGAAGTCAGTTGTAAATAAATTAATAAAAAAATTTAAGAAACAAAAAAGTTTGACGGCAGATTTAATAAGCCAAATTGATGGTCGGTTATGGATGTATACAGAAACAATTTTTTCCCGTTGGCATAATTTGGGGCATGAATTTCATGGGCCTTACAAAATTAGTAAAAATAACTTTTTGATCGTGAAAGAATGGCATGATTTGCAAGGGTTGGGACAAAAGATATTTTCAAATTTTCCTTACAAAAAAATTATTTGTTATGAATTTTATAAAAATAGCCAAGTTACTTTTGATATGCACAACAGAATGTCTTCTTCTCGACCTTTGATAAATTCAATAAGCAAATGTTTTGTGGAAGCAGATGGAAAAATTTTAAGTACAGCCCAGGTAGAAAAATTAAAAAATATAATTGATGCTTATTTATTTAAAGGTGCCAGATATTTATCAAAAATGAATAAGAATGACTTAAAAATTATGAATGCCACAATGGAATTTTATGTACTTAAACCGTTAGCAGATTATTTAAAAATTGATTGGCAGCCGCCAGTGAGCCTTATTAAAAAAATTAATTCTTCAAAAATAGAGAAAAAAGAAGGGAAAGTTTTGGAAATTTTAAAGGAATATTATAAATCATTAAATTTAAAAAATTTAAAAATTCAGTTTGATCCAACGGTTAAATTTAGTTAAAGTTGATGTATAAAAGGGGATAGTAAAAAAAATATAAAATATGTTTTGGAAAAAATTTGCAGAAAGAGAAA
>CAILTG010000051.1 GCA_903837125.1 Candidatus Magasanikiibacteriota bacterium
CAGCATTTTTATTAGTTCGTATTGCGACCAGTTTGTGTCCTGGAATTCATCAACCAAAATGTATTTGAATTTCTCGCGATATTTTTTTAGAATTAGCGGGCGTTGCTTGAATAATTTTAAACAATAATTTATCAAGTCGCCAAAGTCCAGGCAACCGTTTTCAAGCAAAATTTTCTGATAAGTGCCATAAGCGTTGGCAACTTCTGTGATTCTTTCTGTCTCTTCGTCTTTTGTTTTTAATGTATTTGCGTATTCTAAATAATTTTCTGGATAAATTTCTTGATCTTTACAATGAGAAAAATGCGAAATTAAAGCCTGAATAAATTTTGTTGGATTTCCCAGCGCTTTGTAGTATTTTAAGTCAAACTTATCTAAATTTTGTCTTGCCAAAAGCCAGCCCGAAGTTTGGTCTAAAATTTTAAAATCTGGTGGTAAGCCAATATCTAGGGCATTTTCTCTTAAAACTCTTTCGCAAAAAGAATGGAAAGTTGAAACCCACAAATCTGTGTAACCAAAATCTAAAAGTTTATCTACTCTTTCTTCCATTTCAAAAGCCGCCTTCTCTGTAAAAGTTAAAGCCAAAATTTCCTCGGGTTTGGCCAAATCTTTTTCAATTAAGTTAACAATTCTTTGCGTGATAACAGTTGTCTTCCCAGTTCCAGCTCCCGCCACAATCAAAAGTGGCCCATTACCATGAAGTACAGCTTCTTTTTGCTCCGCATTCAATTTTTTCAAATCAATTGCCATATCTTTCCTGTATATTACCAAAAATCCGCACAACAAAAAAGCCTTTGGCGAACCAAAGGTTATTTTAGAAGAAAAAAAATCATACTATACTTGTACTCCTTTGCAATTTGCATGCTCAACAAACGCTTCAACAACTTTTGTAATATCTTTATTTCCCTCAGAAAGCCCAAGCGCTTGGGAAAGTGCCTGAAAGTTTGGCAAAGGGAAAAAGTCATATTCTCCACGCAGAGGTAAGTGAGGAATACCAAGATGGTCTTCAATTTCCTGGCAAATTACCAAATCTCTTATAAACGGGACATTTACTTCCTCCTCTAAAAATAAAGCACAGCCTAGTTCAAACCAGGAATAAATCTTTTGGTTTCTGCCCATTAGGCGCAAAGCTTTGATGTAGTTGCGCAATCTTTGTTCCTCAATAGATTCCTGGCTTATCGTTTTTTTACGTCTCAAAAACGCTATCAGGTTGAGCATTATCCACATGATTTCTCCTCCTAGAAAAGAGTTATAAAAGGGCTGTTCTAGTTGATTTTTTCTCCAAGCCAATCTGCAAACTGATAAACTCTTCCAGTAAAATATAACCAGCCCATTAAGGCGATTAAAAATAATGGAAAAAAGAATGAATCTGTCATAAGATTGTTTGTCACACCGGTTGAAATATCAGTTGCTCCAGAGACTTGAGAATTTGTAACAACAACGTTTGCACTTGCTGTTTGGCTTCCATTTTCTGTACTTGTGACTGTTGCGCTATTGTTTAAAGAAGTTGTTCCATAAACAAAGTTTCCGGCTGACGCAACTTGTACTTGGTAGGAAACAATTTCTATGCCTCTAGCTGGGATTGTGCCAATATTTATTCCGCTTAAGTTTCCAGGATAATTAATGCTGGTGTTTAAAACTAAATTTCCCCTGTAAATTAGATTTGCTGGCAATAAATCCTGAACAACAACATTGTGAACATCTTGGTTTTGCCCTTGAATGGTAATTGCAAAACTCAAAATGTCTCCAGGTTTTGCGGCAACAGAATTTTGCCAGGTTAAATTTCCAGTTGTTAAATTTATTACTTGTTTTTGGACAGTTAGGTTGCCAGAATAGCTTGATCCATTACTGTTAAAAGTCATATCTTGGCCATAAACAGTTCCACCAGAAGGTGTTTGCGCTACTGCTCTAAAATGATAAGTGGTGTTTGATAAAAGTCCTGTGATATTTTGGTTAAAAGATCCAGAGTTTGTAATTGCTTGCTGCTGAGTTATGTTTCCATAACCTGTGCCTGTTCCCCACTGAAACCAAACATTATTTGTGCCAAAATATGGCATACCAACATAGCCTTGCAAAGTTGCTTGGTTATTTGAAATGCTTGTTGCCGAATTTGTCTGAACGGTTATGCCTCCAACTATTTGCTGATAATTTACGTAAACCGTCATGCTATCGGAACTTGAAACCGTATTTGTGGAAACAGTTAGTGTGCAAGTATAAGTTCCTTGGCCATTAACATAAGGAGGAGTATAAGTTGGTTGAGCAATATTTGGGTTTGAAATACTGCCTCCAACACAGCTCCAATTGTAATTTATAGGACTTCCGTTGTTTGCATATCCAGATCCTTGCAATGTTACAGATTGTCCTTGATTTACATATTGATCTGGGCCTGCGTTAACCGTGATTTGAGAACTTTGTGACTGGCCAGTATAAAATGTTAGATCTTGGCCATAAATTGTAGTGTAACTATTTTGAATAACTGCCCTGTAATGAAAGGTTGTGTTTGGGGCTAAATTGTTAACTTGAAACTGAAAAATTTCAGGATAATTTATTGTAAGTTGGTTTGTGGTGTATCCATAATTTGTATCAATTCCCCATTGGAACCATACGGTTGCAGAATAGTCTCCACCTAAACCCAAAGCGCTTCCATTGAGCGTGGCTGAATTGTTTTGTATGTTTGTTGCCGAATTTGTCTGAACTGAGGGGGCTGTGGCAGCAAAAACTGCCTGCCCTAAGAACAGAGAGCAAACGAACATTAAAGCGAAAATCTTGATTTGTGATGTTTTCATATGTTTTATATCTTCTCCTTCACATTATTGCTCTTTATAGGGGTTTGTCAAGACTGGAAGAAAATAAGTTAAGCAAATTACCTCGCACAACAATATTTGAGGCTTTTATTGTGTCGGCTTGTTGTTTATATAAGTTTTTACAATTTTGTATCGGCACAGATTTTTTGCCTGGCATTTGAAAACAAAAACCATTCTCAAACACGCCATCTTCATCTGCTTCATATATTAAGTTGTCCGTTAAAATAGCATTGATACCGCCAGAGACAAATTTAAAATGCGTCTCAACTGGTGTTTTTGTGTTTAATAAATCTTGGCCCAAAATAGTTTTTGGTGGATTAATTCCCAAAAGGTTTGCTATTGTTGGATAAACATCTAACTGACTGCTAGGAATACTTATCGTACCCTTTAAATCTGTTTTGGGTGCAAAAATAATCATCGGTACTTGGCTATTTTGCAGTTCTGGCAAAATATCATTGTCCCAATCTGTTCCATCCACAATTCCCACACCCAAATTTTGATATAATTGAGAAGTCTCTGAATCTGAATTAAGATTTTTAGGAGATAAAGCAGAATAAATATTTTGGAAACTTCCGTGGTCACCCCAAATAATTATTAAAGAATTATCGTATAAACCATCTTTTTTAAGTCCTTCTATAAAATTACCGATTGCTTTGTCTGTATAATGAGCGGCTTGCATATATTCCCATTGGGTTTCAGTTAAATTTGTCCGCGAGGCAATATTTAATGCTTGTAGGTCTTCTGGCAAAATAAATGGCGTGTGTAAACTCATTGTAATTAAGGTTGCCATAAATGGTTGTTTAAAACTTTCTAATCTTGGCAAAGATTGAGAAAATAAATCTTCGTCTCCCAAACTAGAAGGACCTTGGCCAACTGGCTTTGTGACAATGTAATCTGATAATACATAAGTTTCCTGATATCCTAATCCTGGATAAATATTTGATCTGTTCCAAAATGTTGGCACGTCGCCATGCATAGAATATGTTCTGTATCCGTTATTAACAAGAAGTTGCGGGAGCGCTTTGTATGTGTTTTTTGCATAATCAATAAAAACAACGCTATTTGGTAAAGGGTATAAAGAGTTCATAGTAGAAAATTCTGCGTCGGCCGTATTTCCGGGCCCAATCTGAGCATAAAAATTATTAAAGTACAGGCCTTCTTTCACTAATCTATTCAAATTTGGAGTAATCTCTTGGCCATTTATTGTTTTATTAATAATCGTATTTTCCAAAGATTCTACTTGAATAATTATTAAATTTTTATCTTTTTCTGCACCAAAATATTTTGGAACAATTTTTGTTTCGGGTTGTTGTAGTGCTCTTTTTTCAGAAAAAGTGCGTAAAAAGTTTTTGTCGTCTTCTGTAACTAAATTACTTCTTAAAGCATAC
>CAILTG010000052.1 GCA_903837125.1 Candidatus Magasanikiibacteriota bacterium
AAATTATAAATTAAAAATTGATATATGGCTCTTGGCAAAGGACTCAATTCATTAATTCCTCAAACGCGAAAATTTTTTCATAAGGAAACTTCGTCGGACGGACAAAGTCAGGTTTGGAATATTCCTATTTCCGAAATAGTTTCTAATTCTGAACAGCCGAGAAAAATTTTCAATCATCCTGAGATGGAGAATTTAGTGGCCTCAATTAAAAAACATGGAATTTTACAACCCGTTTTAGTAACCGAAAAGGATGATGGTGGTTATGAATTAGTGGCTGGTGAAAGAAGATTGCGTGCCTCACAGATTGCTGGTTTAACTACTATACCAGCCTTAGTGCGAACTGCAACTCAGCAAGAAAAGTTGGAATTGGCCTTGATTGAAAATATTCAGCGTCAAGAATTGAATGCGATTGAAGAGGGTTTTGCTTATAAAAGATTAGTAGATGAATTTGGATTAACTCAAGAACAAGTAGCTGAACAAGTAGGGAAAAGCCGTCCACAGGTGGCCAATATGATAAGACTTTTGGATCTACCGCAGAAGATTCAGCAGGCTCTTATAGATGGAGGATTGTCAGTAGGTAAGGCCAAGGCTCTCTTGAGCTTAAAATCAGAAAAAGAACAGTTGGAAGTTTTTGTTAGTATGTCAGGTGAAAAAATTACGGTGCGTGATTTAGAACAGAGGGTAGAATTAAAAGGACCAATGTCACGCAAGGGTTCTGTTCGTCGTGATCCTAATTTGATAGCTCAGGAACAGCTTTTAGAAGAACGTTTGGGAAGTCGTGTACATATTACTCAAAGTGGCGAGCGTGGCACAATAGTTATTGAATATTATTCAAAAGAAGAATTAAAGAGACTGATGAATGAGTTGAGCTAGAAAAATAATACACAAAATACACATATTAAAAAAAGATGGATTCAAAACCATCTTTTTAATTATTATATTTGTGGAATCAGTTTTTAAACTGTTTGAATTAAAATTATTTTTTGGGTAACACATACTTAAACCAATCGGTAATCTTACTTTGTTGTTGATTTTTTAGGTAATTTTCAATATGATTTTTGGCAGTATGAGTTTTTACAAATTTTAACCAGTCTTGACTAGGTCCTTTTCTGGTTTTATCAATTATAATATCTACCACATCACCATTTTTTAATTCAGTATCCAAACTCACCATTTGGTCATTAATTTTAGCTCCGTTGCATTTATTACCAACCTCGGTATGTATGTGGTAGGCAAAATCTACAGGAGTGGCATTTTCCGGCAGATCAACCACATCACCTTTGGGGGTGAAAACAAAAATTCTGCTTTGTAAGAAATCAATCTTTATTTCGTCTAAGTCAGAAAGTCGGTTGAGAATTTCTTTTTGGATAATTGCTAGTTCTTTAGTCCAGCGCACATCTTTGGATGGCAGGCGAGATCCTTGCTCATCATAATGCCAATGAGCAGCTATTCCATATTCAGCATCATCGTGCATTTCCGGTGTTCTTATTTGAAATTCAATTGTTTCTCCACTATCAGAAAAAATAGTGGTATGAAGTGATTGATAACCATTTGGTTTAGGTTGTGAAATGTAATCTTTAATTCTGCCCTTTAGAGGTTTCCAAATTTTATGAAGTATACCTAAGACCGCATAACAATCGGCAATGGTTGGTACTACAATTCTAATTGCTGCTAAATCATAAATTTGGGCCGCATCATTTTCTTTGCGGAGTAATTTTTGATAAATGCTGTATAATTTTTTGTTTCGGCCGTCAATACTAATAATTTGTATATTAGCTTCTTTTAATTCTTGTTCAGCAATTTGTTGAATACTTTTTAAATATGTTTCTTTACCTTTAAGTTTTTCATCTCTTATTTTTTTTGTTCTTTCATATTCTTTGGGATAGATATACTGAAAAGAGAGATCCTCCAGTTGACCTTTAAATTCAGACATTCCCAGACGATTGGCAATTGGGGCATAAATTTCTAAACTTTCTAAGGCAATGCGGTATTGTTTTTGGGGTGGTAGAGAATCCAATGTTTGTAAGTTATGGATGCGATCAGCAAACTTAATAATCATTACTCGAATGTCTTCAGCCATGGCTACAAACATTTTACGTAAATTTTCTATATAGCGTTCCACACCGCGATATTTAAGTTTACCTAATTTAGTTATTCCTCGTACCATAGAAGCAATTTCACTGCCAAAGTTTTTTTCAATTTCTTCTAGGGTAACAGTGGTATCTTCGGGTACATCATGTAGAAGGGCAGTAATAACAATTAGAGGATCAATACGCATGTCAGCCAAAATATGAGCAGTGGCTAAAGGGTGAATAATGTATGGTTCACCTGATTTTCTTATTTGCCCCTTGTGTGCTTCAGCGGCGAAATCATAAGCCAAGCGGATCATTTCTAAATCAGTTTGTGGGTCATATTCTTTTACTTTTTTTATCAAGCTGTCTATCGTTGGTTTTTCTTCCATATATTTATGAAGTTCATATTTAGGGGTATTTTGTCATTTTTTAGTTAATTTGGCAAGAGGGACAAAAAGTAGTTAAAATTAGTTAAAAAAGAAAAACCCCCGTAATTAAACTGGGGTTTTCCTTAGGCTCTGAAGCCACCATACCTTTACATCACTAAGAAAATTATAGCTCATTTTAGGGGTTTTGTCAAGTTGACAATAAATAACAAAATTGTTACAATTTATTTTGTAGCGGTCGAGGGCCTTCACATCACCAATTGGCAATGAGGTTCACCTCCGTCACCGCTACAATAAAATCCCCCAATTGGGGGATTTTATT
>CAILTG010000053.1 GCA_903837125.1 Candidatus Magasanikiibacteriota bacterium
GGTTTTCAAAAATCACATACTATAATTTGGGAAGTAGAACAAGCTGTGGATCAGAATTCTGATTTTGATATTAATTGGCCCAATAACTTTAGTCATTTTATTGGAGATAAAGCATTTGGATTATTGATTGCAGATGAATTTGGAGCCTCTGTCCCAAAAGCTACTCTAATTGCAAGAAATGTTGCTCCATTCAGTTTTGGAAAAGAAACCGGACTTTCAGAAATATGGTTTAGAACATGTCCCATAGAAAAAACACCAGGTAAATTCCCCACCTATTTTGGATGGAGTGATCCGTTTAAATTGATGGCTGATAGCGAATTGGAACAAGTAGCCTCAATTCTCTCACAGCAAAGTGTAGACGCAGTATATTCAGGAGCAGCAGTACCGTCTAAAAAAGAATTACTAATTGAAGGAGTAATGGGTTTTGGAGATGACTTTATGATTGGAAAAGCTTCACCAGTTAAGATACCTGCAAATGTTATTAATGAGATTAATGAGATCTATCTGGTATTGAAGAATCAGTTAGGTGAAATAAACTTTGAATGGGTATATGACGGTACAAAGGTTTGGCTGGTGCAACTTTCCAAAAGTACAATTTTATCAAGTCCAAAAGTGATTTATCCAGGTAAAGTAAATAATTATATACAGTTTAATGTAGATAATAATCTGGAGGAATTACGTAATCTGATAAAAACCCTTTCGCCTAATACCGGCATTGAACTGATTGGTAAAATTGGCATTACCAGCCATTTCGGAGATGTATTGAGAAATGCTCATATACCTTCAAAGCTTAAATCAAACTAATCATCTTTTAGAATTATATAATTTTAAAAGCCTGTTGCAAGTTAATATGCAACAGGCTTTATTTTTTTCTAAAAATCAGAAGAGATACGGTTGTTTGATTTTTGAATTATACTAATACTTTATAAAGAACAGGCTTTACTTGGAGGTTTTTATTTGTAACTCCTCAAAAAAAATTGTTTTATTCAAATACAGTGAACCATTGTTTTTGTATGCTTATAAGTCTGATTATATTCACTTTAGTATTTAATTTAAAACGTCATATCTGTTCAATACTTTCAGTTGTTCATTGACAATGAACAAGCATTTTAATTGAATAAACAGAGAAGCGGTCAGGCTTCGCCTGAAAGTTTAATACGGGCAGCTCCGCAGGGCAAAATCCCCAGTCGCCAAAAATCCTCGCCCCTCGTACCTCTGGGCTTGCACAGTCTTTTTGTCGGCTTCCGCACAATCAACCCTGCTGTTGTTTTTTTCTGTCACACTTTTTGCATAAGGCAAAAAAGACGTTTGCACGGAGATTTATCCCGCTTTAAGGCGGGACCGCCACCATCGTGCTGCACTTGCGCCAGAAAAAAAACAACCCTAAGCTATTATACATAACATGAAGTTATAGTACTTTTTTCACTAAATATGCTCACTTCGTTCGGGGGATAAACCCCTGAAAAAAAGTCCTATAACCTAATTATGTATAATAGCCGCACAAAATCAACGCCTTTTGCCCTGCTCCGCTGCCCGAAGACCACAGATTTCCCCTCCTCCCTTTCAATGGATGCAGTAAAAAAATAGGTCGAGTTTTATTAACTTGTGCTTGCGGAATATGAATTTTATCAGCATTCTACGATTGGTTATATTTCTTCACTATTCACTGATAACTGTTCACTGATAACTGTATTCATACTCCTCAGCGCCGCACGGCCAATGTCATTAAGTTAGCA
>CAILTG010000054.1 GCA_903837125.1 Candidatus Magasanikiibacteriota bacterium
ACGCCAGAAGACATTGCTAGAATCTCAGCATATAATCCTGGAAATTTTGTAAATAACTTTTTAGATGAAAAATATGGGGAAATTAAAGAAAATTTTGTTGGTTCGCTTACTATTATTGATATGAAGAAGCCCAAGAAAATTATTAAATCTTTTTTGAAAACTAAATGTAGTTGGTCGCCTTTTGAAAAAATTATATTTCCGGGAAGTTGTATTATTACTATAATAAAAGGGAAAGTATATGAAAAGTAAGAAAGCTAAATTAGTTTTAGAAAATGGTGAAGTTATTTTTGGTCGCAGTTTTGGAGCAGAAATTTCATCTCCCGGTGAAGTTGTTTTTGCGACTGGCATGGTAGGGTATCCTGAAGCTTTGACTGACCCATCTTTTAGAGGACAAATTTTAGTTCTTACATCTCCTATGATAGGTAATTATGGTGTACCTTGCATTGAACATTGGGAGTCAGATAAAATTCAAATAGCTGGACTTGTAGTTTGTAATTATATTGACACCCCTTCACACCATGCTTCACGTGAGACTTTAGCCTTATGGTTGAAAAGATTCAATATTCCAGCAATTGAAATAAAAGGTACCAGAGATTTAACTCAAAAATTAAGGACCCATGGTGTGATTTTGGGAAAATTAATTTGTGGAAAGAATAAAATTAATTTTGAAGATCCGAATAAAAGAAATTTAGTAGCAGAAGTTTCGACTAAAATAATTTACAAAAAAGGTACTGGAAAAAAGGTAATAGTTTTGATTGACTGTGGTGTTAAATTAAACATAATTAGACAATTAGTAAAAAGAAATTTAGAAGTAGTTGTTGTTCCATGGAATACAGATGTTACCAAACTTCCATTTTCATTTTCTGCGGTAATAATTTCCAATGGCCCAGGAGATCCAATTAAAGTTACAGAAACAATAGAAAATGTTAAGAAAGTTCTTGCTAAAAAAATTCCGACTTTTGGTATTTGTTTAGGTAATCAAATACTCGCTATTGCGATGGGTGGTTCAACTTATAAATTGCCGTTTGGGCATAGAAGCCAAAATCAACCTTGTGTTTTGAGTGGCACAAATAAATGTTATTTAACAACGCAGAATCACGGTTTTGCTGTAAAGAAAATCCCGAAGAATTTTAATGAGTGGTTTTATAATGCCAATGATAAAACCAATGAAGGAATTATTCATAAATCTTTGCCGTTCATGTCGGTACAATTTCACCCAGAGAGTTCTCCGGGGCCACTTGATACTGATTGGGTTTTCGATTATTTTTTGAAAAAAGCGGGAATACACCTCTCCCCAACCCCTCTCCGAAATTCGGAGAGGGGAAAATGGGTGAGGTTGAATTAATATATGAAAAATACAAAAAAATACAAAAAAATATTAGTTTTAGGATCAGGCGCATTAAAAATCGGTGAAGCAGGGGAATTTGATTATAGTGGTAGTCAAGCGATCAAAGCATTAAAGGAAGAAAATATAAATGTTATTTTAGTCAATCCAAATATTGCTACGTTTCAAACCTCAAAAGATTTAGCAGATAAAGTATATTTTTTACCAGTCAATGCATATTTTGTCGAGCAA
>CAILTG010000055.1 GCA_903837125.1 Candidatus Magasanikiibacteriota bacterium
CCCCGAAGGGCTTCTTCCTGCACGCGGCGTCGCTCCTTCAGACTTTCGTCCATTGAGGAATATTCTTGACTGCAGCCTCCCGTAGGAGTCTGGGCAGTGTCTCAGTCCCAGTGAGGCAGGTCACGCTCTCACGCCTGCTACCCGTCATAGCCTTGGTAGTCCATTACACTACCAACTAGCTGATAGGCCATAGGCCCTGCTCTAAGCGATAAATCTTTAAATGCAATAACTTAAGTTCTCGCATTACCATCGGGAATTAATTTTCCTTTCGGAAAGCTATGCCCGTCTTAGAGGTAGGTTACCAATGTGTTACGCTCCCGTCTGCCGCTCGTAATTCCCTTGCGGGAACACGTCGCTCGACTTGCATGCCTTAGACACGCCGCCAACGTTAATCCTGAGCCAGGATCAAACTCTCAAAAATGTTATCTTGCGATAACGATTGAGATGTAAAATCCGTGTAACATTTATCCGTAGATAAATGAAACAGGTTTATAAACTATTTGAATAGACATTTTTTCGATTTGCATCGAAATGGTTATCTTGTCACATTCTTATTGTGAAATATTTTTTTTGGTACTCGATAAATTGTCAAAGTTCATCTTCCATTAGAACTACCTTCCACGGCAGTCAGACAGAAAGAAAAAAGAGACAGCCAATTTTGACTAACTCTTTTTTCTTTCCAGTATCACGCTTCCGAGACTTAGAAAAAGCTTTATATTGTAAGGGGGGTTGTTTTCTTTGCTTGACAATTGTATACCCAATTAGAAAGGCTGTCAAGGGACATAAAAGTGACTAAGGTGTGGATAAATTTTTACGCCATCCTTCTATCTTTTTATGATCCCCAGAAAGCAATATTTCTGGCACTTTCCAACCATTAAAATCCGCCGGCTTCGTGTACTGTGCATATTCTACTCCAACCTCTTTTTCATGAGTTTCTTCTTTCAAACTTTCTTCATTCCCCAAAACTCCTGGTATCAAACGTGACACTGCTTCAATAATAATAAGTGATCCAAGTTCGCCACCAGCCAAAACATACGGCCCCACTGAAACTTCTTCATCAACCATAAAATCTGTTACTCGTTGATCAATGCCTTCATAACGTCCACAAACAAAAGTAATTTCGTCTAATTTAGAAAATTGTTCTGCCATTCTTTGATCAAATTGTTTACCACGTGGAGATAATAATATTGTTCGTTTTTTATTTTTAATATCTCCAGTAAATATTTTTTTTAATTTAGATAATCCGTCTGCCTTTCTAAATGGAATTGCGTCTAAACTTTTCAAGGCTTTAAATATTGGTTCCACTTTCATCACCATTCCTGCTCCCCCGCCATAGGGCGTGTCATCAACAGTTTTATGATTATCAATTGTAAAATCCCGCAAATCTACCGGATTAATACTAATCAAATTATTTTTTTGCGCGCGATTAAGAATGGTCTCGTCGCAATAGTCGGAGATTATTTTTGGAAAGATAGTAACTATATTAAACTGCATATTATGCATTAAAAAAAGTTTGGTAAATTTCTAATTTCTAATTCACCTAATTTCTAATAAAATTCCAAATTACAAAATTTTAAAATTAGACATTAAAAAATTTTATTAGGTGAATTAGGTAATTAGGTGAATTGGATATTATCATACTACCCTTTTTCTCAACTTATTTCAACTCTCCAACAAAAAACCACCCCTTTGCAGAGATGGCTTTCAGTCTAAATTAATGCTATTTTTTTCTACCCTCTACAATTGCCTGCTCCACATTCTTTGGACATTCAGCATAGTGATCAAATTCCATGGCGTAAGAAGCCCGGCCTTGAGACAAAGAACGCAAAGTAGTGGCATAACCAAACATTGAAGCCAAAGGTACTTGAGCTTTAATCACCTTGGCATTGCCACGCTCAGTCATTTCTTGAATCTGTCCACGTTTAGCACTAATATCCCCAATTACATCACCCATATATGATTCTGGAGTAACTACTTCTACCTTCATGATTGGTTCCAAAATTACCGGATTAGCTTTCCGACAACCTTCTTGAAAAGCCAAAGATCCTGCCATTTTAAAAGCAATTTCTGAAGAGTCAACTTCATGATAAGAACCATCAAAAACAGTAGCTTTAATATCCACCATGGGGTACCCTGCCACTACGCCTTTATCCATGGCTTCTTTAACACCTTTTTCAATAGGAGAAATATATTCACGAGGAATTGCTCCACCTTTAATATCATCAACAAATTCAAAACCTTTACCCTGTTCTTGTGGCTCTAAACGCAACCAGCAATGACCATACTGACCACGTCCACCAGATTGCTTAATATATTTGCCTTCAGCCTCAGCACTTTGACGAATAGTTTCTTTAAAAGCTACCTGTGGAGCACCGACATTAACACCCACATTAAATTCTCTTTTCATGCGATCAACAATAATTTCCAAATGCAATTCTCCCATACCAGAAATAATGGTTTGCATAGTTTCATCATCAGTACGAATTCGAAATGATGGATCTTCTTCTGCTAATTTCTGCAAAGCCATACCCATTTTTTCTTGGTCAACTTTGGTTTGAGGCTCAACAGCAATATGAATAACCGGTTCGGGAAAAACAATTTTTTCTAATAACACTGGAAATTTTTCATCACACAAAGTATCACCAGTGGTAGTGGCTTTAAGTCCAATAGCCGCAGCAATTTCTCCAGAGTAAACATCAGTTACATCTTCGCGATGATTGGCGTGTAATCGCACAATGCGACCAATTCTTTCTTTTTCACCATTAGAAGAATTTAAAATATAAGAACCAGCGGATAAATGACCAGAATAAATGCGGAAAAAAGTTAAACGGCCCACAAATGGATCAGTGGCCACTTTAAAAGCATAGCCCACAAATGGTGCTTCATCGTTTACTTTTACTTCAATTTTCTTTTCATCTTCATCTGGATCCTGTCCAAACAAAGTTGGCTTGTCTAAAGGTGATGGCAAATATGCTACCACTCCGTCGAGTGCCAATTGTACACCAATATTTCCCAAAGCTGAACCACAAAATACCGGATAAATTTCATCTTTTAAAACCAAAACGCGAATGGCTTTTTTAATTTCTTCAATACTCAATTCTGTACCGTTTAAATATTTATTCATTAAATCATCACTGGCCTCGGCCACTTTTTCCACCAACTGCGCACGATATTTTTCCACTTCTTCTTTCAGGTCTCCTGGTATTTCAATTTCCACAATATTTATACCATGATCACCTTCAAATTTAAAAGCTTTTCGTTCAATTAAATCAATAATACCGGAAAAAGTTCCTTCAGCCCCAATTGCCAACTGCACGGCAAAAGCTTTTCCTGACAATCTTTCTTTAATAGAATCTAAACTCATGTAAAAATCCGCGCCAACTTTATCCATTTTATTAACAAAACAAATTCTCGGTACGCGATATTTATCAGCCTGATGCCAAACAGTTTCTGATTGTGGTTCCACACCTTGTGAACCATCAAACAAAGCTACTGCTCCATCTAATACACGAAGAGAGCGCTCCACTTCTACAGTAAAATCCACATGACCTGGAGTATCAATAATATTAATACGATGGTCTTTCCAAAAACAAGTGGTAGCTGCTGAAGTAATAGTAATACCACGCTCTTTTTCTTGTTCCATCCAATCCATTTCAGCCGCACCTTCATGCACTTCACCAATTTTATGTTTTTTACCAGTATAAAAAAGCACCCGCTCGGTAAAAGTAGTTTTACCAGCATCAATATGGGCCATAATGCCAATATTTCTGGTTTTATCTAAAGTATATTCTCGAGGCATAAATGTTGGTTATAAAGTTAAAAGTTTATAAAGTAATAAAGTTGGCAATAGTCCATTGACTAGAGTCAATTTATGCCCTTCGAGCAAAGTGAGCAAAAGCTTTATTAGCTTCGGCCATGCGGTGCACATCTTCTCTCTTTTTTAAAGACGCACCAGTGCCTGCTAAGACATCACTCATTTCAGCTAATAACTTTTCGGCCATAGTTTTTTCTTTCCGAGATTGAGCCGCAATAATAATCCAGCGAAAAGCCAAAGCATTCTGGCGATCAGAAGTTACTGGCATTGGCACCTGATAATTGGCACCACCTACACGCACTGAACGTACTTCTACTTGTGGTTTTACTGTATTCATTACTTTTTCAAAACCTTTAAGAGCATCCTCTTTATTTTTTTCTTGTAATTTTTGCATAGCAGAATAAACGATTTTTTGCGCCACAGTTTTTTTACCACGTTTCATTACAGTGTTAATAAATTTAGCTACCAACACGCTGTGATATTTTGGATCTGGGGCAATTACCCGTTTTACTGCACTTTTTCCTCTTGGCATACAACAGTAAGTTAAAAGTTATAAAGTTATAAAGTAAAAAGTTGACTATAATCTATTGACTATTTGTTATAATCCAAGATTACTTTGCTGCAACTTTTGCACCGGCTTTTGGTCTCTTGGCTCCGTATACTGAACGACCTTTTCTACGGTTAGCTACTCCTTGAGTATCATAAACACCACGAACAATATGATAACGTACACCTGGTAAATCTTTTACTTTGCCACCACGGATTAGTACGATTGAATGTTCCTGTAAATTATGTCCTTCACCTGGAATATAAGCAATTACTTCCACGCCATTTGATAATCTAACCTTGGCTACTTTACGCAAAGCAGAGTTTGGTTTTTTTGGTGTAGTGGTATAAACCTTGGTACACACTCCGCGCTTAAATGGCGCACCACGTCTTAATTCAGTTTTCTTCCTATGCAAACTGTCATAGGTAAACTGCAAGGCTGGAGCCTTGGATTTCTTTTTGGCCATGTATCTGCCCTTGCGCAGAAGTTGATTCATTGTTGGCATAACTTTGAATTAATTACTTAAATTATAAATTAAAAAATTGCCCTTTAGGGACAACGAATGAATAACTAAAAATAGTTTTCAAACGTTTACCCAATGGGTACATTCACCTTTATCTGTCATGACGACAGAGGTTACTACGTAAGTGGCGATATGATAAACTATTTAAGAAGGGTTGTCAAGGGGATGTATATTTTTATATGTATTTTGTATTGTGTTTAGAAGTAGCCCACTCCTCCTGTAAACAACCTATATAAAAAAATAATGACCGGAGTAATAATTTGAAAACCAAAAAAAATAAAAAATAATAAAATTACAAAACCATAACGATTTAAAAATTCGGCTACGCGGTATTGGGAATTTGGCAGTAAGGCAAATAGTAATTTAGAACCATCTAAGGGTGGAATGGGCACTAAATTAAATACTGCCAAGAGCACATTGGCATAAACTATAATTGATAAAAATATTACCAAAGTAGAATCAACTGGCAAAAAACGCATGAATATTCCAAAGGCCAGAGCCAAAATAATATTGGCTGCCGGGCCAGCCAAACCCACAGCTACTGACCCCCATTTTTGATTTTTAAGATTATAAGGGTTGTAAGGCACAGGCTTAGCATAAGCAAACAAAAAACTCCCGCCAGAAATAAAAAATAAAAATAAAGGCATTAAAATAGTACCCCATAAATCAATATGTGGGATAGGGTTCATAGTCAACCGCCCGGCATAACGCGCAGTGGGGTCACCCAGCTGATCCGCCATCCAACCATGAGCATATTCATGCAAGATGGATGAGGGAATGATAATAAGAAAGAAAAATAAGAGAGGAAGATACTGCATAAAAAAATTTCTAATTTACTAATTTCTAATTCACCTAATAAAATGCTAAATGCTAATTATTATTTTAATATTTAGAATTTTATTAGTAAATTTGGTGAATTAGGTGAATTGGTAATTTGTAAGTTTGTTCTTGACAAAACAACGCCTTATAGGTTATACTCTTTTCACTATTCATTCTATCATATCTAATAAAAAAACTCTATGTCAAGAATTTGCACTGTTTGCAATAAAGGCAGTAAACGAGCGGCCTACCGTTCACACGCCAAAAATAAAGTATTAAAGCGTCAAATGCCAAATTTGCAACTTTCCAACGGAAAACTAGTATGCACCAGATGCATTAGAAGTCAGGCTAAAAAATCCGCTTAAATAAAAAACTCGCCATTTCTAAGGCGAGTTTTTTAAAACATATTTATCTATTATTTTATAATAATTCCTGTAGTACAAATTCCACCGTTTTCTTGAATGCCAATAATATCTACTAGAGCACCAGTCTGTATGGCAGTCTGCAACAATTGCTCTAAATTGACAACTCTTTGATCACAAGTAGTGATACCAGTGATACTGCCCTTAGTTAAGGCCAAATAGTTTGTAAAACTACCATAACCATCACCGTCAGCATACTTTTTTACAACTCCTGAAAATCCTTCTGGTGTGCCTGTTAAAGGAACAACTACAGACAGACTTTCTACACAAATACCACCATTGGTTTTTGTACCGCTTACTTCCACCTTCAAACCAGTTTTGATGGTAGTATTAATAAAATTTTTGAGATACAAAATGTTTTTATTACAAACATCTAAACCAACTTGCACGCCCTTATCTAACTCTATGTAAGTTGAAAAACTACCATAACCGCCATCAGCAAATTCTCCCAAGTATCCACTATAAGTTTCTGTTACAGATTGCACCACAGCTTCAACAATAAAATTTTGACTATCTCCATAAACTTTATTGTTCACACCAACACGAATGAAATATTTTCCAGGAGCTATGTCTGTCCCAGGAGTCCAATTTGCCGTTCCTTTAAATAAAGCTGGTACGGTATAGATAGTTTTAACAAAATTTCCCTCTGAGGTATAAAGATCAAGTTTTCCCTCCTGATTATCCAAACCTTGCAAATCAATTACTTGCCATTTTACCAGATACTCAGTTCCTTGAGTAATTTTTACACCTTCAAAAGGAGCAATAACTTGGACTGCATGGCCATCTGATGCCACCACATTAAAATTTTGACTATCTCCATAAACTTTACTATTCACACCAATGCGAATAAAATATTTTCCAGATGGTATATCTGTTCCAACATTCCAATAGCACGTTCCTTTAGTTAGATTTGGTACAGTGTAAACAGTTTTAACAAAATTCCCCTCTGAAGTATAAAGATCAAATTTACCTTCTTGATTATCAAGACCCTGTAAATCTACAATTTTCCATTGTATAAGATAATGGTCTCCTGGTTTAATTTGTTCACCTGAATTTGGGGTAATTACTTGAATAGCCGAACCAGGTAAGTAATCTTTTATTACCTGAAAATTTAAAGTCACTCTATTATTTCCTTTAAATAATTCTGGAGCGTAATCCTCATAATCAGCAAATAAAGTAACAACATATTCTCCTGCCCCTCGGCTAGGAGTAAAAATAAAACTCATGGAACAACTTTGTTGAACTTTTATAACTGAATCATTCCGACAGGTATCATCCAAAGGTGCTGTTGCCCGAAAAACAGCTTCACCAGCATATTTTAATTCCATACCAAATGTATGTTTGGC
Source organism: Candidatus Magasanikiibacteriota bacterium (assembly GCA_903837125.1). Lineage (GTDB taxonomy): Bacteria > Patescibacteriota > Patescibacteriia > Magasanikbacterales > UBA922 > CAILTG01. The sequence continues at coordinate 7,472 of CAILTG010000055.1, forward strand.
TTCATAATCTTTGGTACCATTATTTCTAACATTAAACTTAATGGTTACCTCTTCTCCTGGTTTAAAATTTAATTTGCTAAGAACAGCATTCTCAATAACTAAATCAGGAAGATTTTGTATAAGTGAATTCTCAATCACAAATACATCACTATACCAATACAACCCTTCACCATTTTTATCAAGATCAATTCTTAATTTCCAAGTGCCTGGCAAAATATTTTTAACATCCCAAAACACCTGATTTTGTGTTATATCGCTAGCAGTAAACAAATCCATGGCTTTTTTGCCTGAAGGATACCAAACGCTTATATAACCTGGAGTTCCTGCGGGAATATTTTCAACATTCCACATTATTTTATATTGAGTACCAACCTTAAGTCGAGTGTTAAAATCAAGATTAGCAAAAACAATTTTTTTATTTCCTTGATTTTCTTTATTATTATCAACCTCATTTTTAACAGCCACTTCATTAATCTGGCTTACAGTTTGCTGCTGCACATTTTTTACCATTAATTCTGTAGATTCAACCTGACTAACAACTTTTTTAATTTCAGATTCATTAACCGGTAAATTTTGGTCCAACAAACCCTGAAGAACACTATTATAGGTTTCCAAAGAACTTTGAATTTTATCTAGAAGTGCATAAACTGATTCCGTATCACCCATTTTTTCTAAATTTTTTGTGGCACTAGCAACCTTAGCAGTTTGTTTCATAACTTGGTTTTCTGTATCTTTAACCAGTTCACTACTTAAACTTCCTGTTTTGGCAACAACTTGTTGCATTTCTTTAAGACGCAGATTCAGTCTTTCCGCTTCCCAATTTGCTTTTTCTTTAGTTGAAAATATTAAGGCTGATTTTATTTCTTCAGAAACATTAACCTTTATTGGATAAAGCATGTCTCCTGGCAAAGCACCTTGAGCAGCCCAAACTGTGCCGCTACCAGCTCCAAAAATAATAACTAAAATCAACATTGCATAAGCAAATTTTCTATTAATTGAGAAAAATGAAAACTGAAATAATGAAGGGGGTTTTTCTTTTTCCATATTTTTATCTTTAAGAGGATTGGCGTTCAGGTAATCCAAAACTACACCATCCATAATGTTTTTCTCCTCCTCTGTTAAGTAAACAGAATTTTTAATTTTTTGTATTTTCTCCGGAGTACTCATACTGAACAAAATTTACTTTTAATTTTTTTAATCCTCTATGCAGATTCACTGCTACATAATTTTCTGATTCGCCAACAATAAAAGCTATATCTTTTATTGGTAAATCTTCAATTAATCTCAATTGGATTAATTCTCTATATTTCTCATCCAAACCTTCAATTTCCTGCTTTACAGCCATAACATCAAGATAATCTTGTTTGTTACACTGTTTTTTATCAACCAGATCAAAACCAGCTTTCATCATTTTTTCCAATGAATCTGCACTTTTTTTCTTACTATTGTCTACAATCAGGTGATAGGCAGTTTTATATAGAAAAGCTCTTGGCTGTTCTATTTCTTTTCCATCTACCAGATATTTCCAGGCCCTCATAAATGTTTCCTGGGCCATTTCTCTGGCTTTTTCTCTGTCATACACCCGAAAAAAACAATAGCGAAAAATCTCATCCGAGTACTCATTATAGGCGTCTATAAATTGTTCTTTTTTTTGTTCCGCGGTCACATGGTATATGACTACCTTAGAAGCTAAAACATTACACTTTATTATAAAGCAAAAGGACAATAAAAACAATAAAATCAATATAAAAAAGTTCTTACCCAATCTTGAATTATTTTATCTTTATTGTTATAATCATCAAACAACGGGCTATATGTTCCATATGCCCCGTTCTCGCTCGAAAATGATAAAATGAATTTTTCATTTCAGCTCACTCAAACGGGCTATAGCGCAGTTGGTAGCGCGCATGCATGGGGTGCATGAGGCCGTGAGTTCAAGTCTCACTAGCCCGACAAAACAAAAGATCCCGTTTAACCGGGATCTTTTTTAGTGTTTGATAATGTTATAATTGCTAGCGAATCACAAGCGGAAACTTGTTTCCATTTGGGACGAGCGACGCAATTTCAAGCGCGTTAGCGCTTATATTTTCAAATCATCTACTGCACTGGTGTCTACATCATCGTTGTTCATACTAGACATACTAGATGAGTTAGACATATTTGACATACCCATACCACCAGACATACCAGGATTACTCATTCTTGGACCACGTCCGCCTATTGGTTCATTAATTTTTAAATTAACTCGAGCATTATTTTTGGCACCCACAATTTTTAATAAAGTGCGGATAGAACGAGCGGTTTGACCTTGACGACCAATTACATAACCCATGTCTTGAGGATTGATGTCCAATGTTAACAATACGCCTCTTTCGTCAACTGTGCGAACTACTTTTACATCGTTAGGATTGTTGACAATACCCTTAACTATGTATTCAAGAAAATCTTGATCGCTAATATTTGCCATAACTTTACATTACATTTATAAATTAACAAGGAACTGTTCGACTCCCTAGCAATAACCAGGGCAGTTCTTGGAGTGGAATTATTATATCATTATTATATTTGCCTGTCAACCCACTGTTTGTTAACATCTAAAAATTAATTATGCCAACAATATTTTGTGAATTCTTAATTCACCTAATTATCTAATTCACCTAATAAAATGACAAATTCCAATTATTTTTATTTAAAATTTTATTAGAAATTAGGTGAATTAGGTGAATTGAAAATTTTAAAATCCGCCTCTTCGGCGGATTTTTTCTATACTTTTGGAGCTGCGGCTGCTTTCTTTTTATCCATTTTTATTTTTCTTCTGCCAGTAATGGAAACTACTTTCTTTTTCTTACCCTCAATCATTTTATTTTCTATCAGTAAATTATTTACTGTTTCCGACATCTGTGCGCCCACCGACAACCAATATTTTATGCGATCAACCTTAAACTGGACTACTTTTGGTTTCGTGGTAGGGTTATAAAAACCCAAATTTTCCAAAGCACCATACTGAGTATCATGACGCTTATCAGAAACAATTAAGCGATAAGAAGGCTGTTTTATTTTACCCATTCTTTGTAAACGAAGTATTAACATAACAGTTTAACAATTTAACCTGCCTACCGGAAAGGCAGGCAATTTAGCAATTATTTTTCTCTTTCTCTGCCCAAAACGGGAATTAGGAGAATAATCTTGACGGATTGGCGATATTATAGACAATCAGCAAATTTTTGTCAAGAATCACTAAACCTAACACGAATCTACATTAATTCAATTAATTGTTTGGATTACTTTTTAATGTTATTATAATCATACTAAATATAAGTAATAAAACTTATGAAAAAATATATCTATTTAATCTTGCTTCTACCAATAACTTTTTTAATGGGCTGCCAAAAAATAAACCCTTTAACTACCTCTACACCAATTACCACTAACACCACAACCATGACTGATTTCGAAAATGAAACCATTCCTGAAAACAAAAAACAAACACCAACTGGAATAAAACAAGAAGTACCTCTAAACAACACCTTACTTTACAAAGGATCTTGGTTTGATATTAAATATCCAAAAAACTTTACTCCGAGCCCTACAGAGCCACTACAAAATGAAGGTGACAACCAAAAAATTCTAGCCATTAGAACTAACGAAGCTTATTTTACTGCCCCCGACAAAGCAGTAGAATTTTTTGTCTTTTCACCTATTTGGGGTGGTAATCCAATTAATTATTTGCAAATTACCTCTGATGAGGAATTAGTGAGTGAAAAAACTTCTATGAGTGGACCAGACTCTAATAAAAAAATTATTAAATGGGTTACTTTAAAAGCCAAAGATAACACCTATTACCGTTCCTATGTATCTATAAAACAAAGAGACACCAGCAACACTTCTATTGATGATGAACCCGGTCTTCATTATGTTTTTGGCATTAAATACCAAAACCAAGAGACTTATCAAAAATATAAAAAAGCCTTTGAAGATTTCAAAAGCTCTTTGGTACAGTACGCTGATTAAGCTAAAAATTAAATATTAGAAATTTAAAAAATTCTTACCTACATATCTAACTCTTAACCTCTTCACTAATTTTTTCAGCCTCACCTAATTTTACACTCAATAAATGGCTCACACCTTCTCCACCCATAGTTACCCCATACAAAGCATCAGCCGCATGCATGGTGGCATTATTATGAGTGATTAAGATAAATTGCGATTGCATGGCTAATTCTTGTAATATTTTTGTAAACCGAATAGTATTGGTTTCATCAAGTGCTGCTTCCACTTCATCCAACACCACAAATGGTGAAGGATTCGTATGTAAAATTGCACAGACCAAAGCAATAGAGGTCATCGTACGTTCACCGCCAGAAAGCATTTGAACATTTTTTATTTTCTTACCTGGTGGATTGGCAATTACATCAATTCCCATTAGCATTTCTTGTTTTTTCTTTGGTTTTCCTTCACCAACTTCTTCAATCGCTATATCATTTGCAACACTTTGAACATCTCCAACATCTAAAACATTTTCTTCATTTTCAATTTCCACCTCACCATACAATTCCACTAAATCAGCTTTTCCACCCTCAAATAAAATTGCAAAATAACGAGAAAATTCCTTGCGGATTTGCTTGAAGGCCTTATCACGAGTTTTTTTCATTATTTCATCTAATTCACCAATCATGGTTTCCAAATCTTCAATCGCCTTTTTTAAATCTGTTAATTGGGTAATTAAAAAGTCATGCCGTTCTTTGGTTACTTTATATTCTTCCACCACTTCTTCTTCAATTCCACCAATTAAAGACAATTGATATTTTAATTTTTGAATCTGCTGCTGAACCTCTGATAATTTATCAATAGCAACTTCCGGAACCTGACGACCAACCAGTGAGGACAAAGCTTCATGCATTTCCTGAAACACTTCGCCACCCAAATCTTCCTGCTTAGTAGAAAGTTTAGCCACTTCAATTTGTTTAATATTTTTTTGATCAACAATTAAATTTAACTTTTTCTGCTCGTCCTGCATGGCTTCCTGCAAAGCAAAAATACGCTGCTTTTTATTTTCTTCTTCCTGATTAAAATCATGAATTTTTTTCTCTGCTTGCGTTGATTTCTTTTCAATTTTTTCTAATTCCTTGTCCAAGTTTTCTTTTTGAATGGTTAAATCTTTCATGGCCAAATCATACTGGTCTGGACTCATGGAATAAAGCGACAACTCTTGTTCTAAAGCAGCCACTTCTTTATCTGATTCCTGCTTTTGGCGTCCCAACAAATCAGCATGACTCGTGGCAATCTGAGCTTCTGCTTGCAAACTTCGCAAATTTTCTTGAGCTTTTTCATAAGTAATTTCTGATTGATCCAACTCTTTGCGCAATTCAGCCGCCTTTTCTTCTCCATTAAGCAACCCTTCCTGAACTAAATATGGCGCATTGCCCTGGGCAAAGCTTAAACCACGTTGTTTTTCAGCTCGACGATAGCCACCTTTCATACTACCCGAAACTTCCAAAATATCCCCCGCCAAAGTTACCATGCGCACCCGACCAATGCCAATTTCCCGCGCCACTTCTATACTATCTACAATTAAAGTATTACCTAAAACATAAGAAAAAATATCGGCAAATTTACTATCAAATTTAACTAATTCAACCGCCAAACCATGCACACCCTGACGATTTTTTAATTCAGCAATATCATTGGATAACATGCGTGGTTTAATTTTGCTCAGCGGTAAAAATGTAGCCACACCCAATTGATGCTCACGTAAATATTCTATGGCATTTTGAGCGGTACGGTCATGATCTACCACAATAGAAGACAAATTACCGCCAGCCGCAATATCTAGCGCCAACTGATATTTTTCAGCCACTTCGCCCAATTGAGCTACTGCTCCATAGATATTCCCCAATCTTTGTCGTTCTTCCAAAATTGCCTGTACTGCTTTTAAGCCTGTAAATTGAAAAAATGACTGTTCACTTTTTACCTGAGCCAACCGCTGTTCTAAATTAGCTAATTTACCACGCAATTCTGTTCGTGCCACCAAAAGCTCCTCAATTTTCTGTTTTTGTTTAATAATATTATCTCCACTTTGATCGGCCATTTCTTCTGCTCGCGTTAATTCGGAAGTTAATTTGATTTGTTCTTTTTTTAAATCTTCAATTTTGTTTTGCAACCAACCAACATTTTGTTTACCAACTTTAGAATATTCAGCCTGCAATTTTCCGGATAATACTGCTTTTTCACGCTCCAAACGATTCTTTTCTTTTTGAATTTCTTGATAGGCGGCTTGTAAATTTTCAAAAATCCCCTGCCGTGATTCTTCTTTAGCTAAACCAGCCAATTCCTCCTGCACGACTGTTAAATTTCTATTGACGGTTAAATATTCTAAATTAATTTTTTCCAATTCTAAACTAAGCTCATCCAATTGAGTTTGGTTATAATTATATAATGTAGAATAATATTGTTCTTGAAATTCTCGCAGTTTTAATTCCACATCCTGACGCTGTTCCAATTTTTTTACTTGACGCGATAAAGTGCGGAGTCGCGGCTCCACTTCTTGCAACAACAATTCTGCTTGGTTAATGTTTTCTTTGGTGCGGTGAAGTTTTAAAGCTGCCTGGTGCCGTTTTATTTGAAATTCTTTAATACCAGTGGCTTCATCAAAAAAATCTTTTCGTTCTTGTGGGGTTTGCAGTAATAACCGGTCAATCATGCCCTGGCCAATAACACTGTACGACCCTTGGCCAAATTGAGCTTTAGCAAGCAATATTTGTAAATCAAGTAAACGAACTTCATTGCCATTCAAAATGTATTCACTTTCGCCCGAACGATAATAACGACGAGTAATCACAATATCTTCATAATCCAAATTCAATCGATGGTCGGAATTATCCAAAGTCATAGTCACTGCCACCATGCCCATTTGGCCTTTGGCTTCACTGCCAGAAAAAATAATATCCTCACCTTTTTTGCCACGCAAAGTTTTCATGCTCTGCTCCCCCATTACCCAACGAATAGCATCAGAAATATTACTTTTACCACTGCCATTGGGACCAACCACTGCAGTTACAGAATTTTTCTTTTCTTTCGGTGGCAAAAAATCCAAAACAGTCTTTTGGGCAAAAGATTTAAAGCCATGAAGTTCAAGCGATTTAAGATACATAATTATGGCTAATATTATATCACCCTTGACATTTTTCATCAACTGAATTACAATGGTCTGTTCCTTAAACAAAATTCAAGATACATGGAATAACATACAAATTGTAATTATGGAGCGTATTTCTAAACAAATCTACAACGAAATAATGAAGGCTAAAAATATCCTAATCGTCCCCCATCAAAATCCTGATGGCGATGCCCTGGGTTCGGTTTCTTCGTTAGCTCACTACTTCAACCGTATTAACAAACCATATACGGTTTTTTGTGTTACCCCCATGCCTATAAATTTAACTATTTATCCGCACTTAATCCACCCTTCTTCAGCTGAGGCTATCTGGCAAGATAAATCATTTGACGTAATTATTGTCATGGATTCAGGAGATTTGAAATACGCCGGAATAGATAAACATGTGGCGAAATTGGAGCATGAACCAATAATTATTAATATTGACCACCATGCTACCAATCAAAAATTTGGCCATTATAATTTGGTAATGCCTTCGGCTTCTTCGGCCAGTGAAATAATTTACTATTTTTTTAAAAAAAATAACATTGAAATTGATAAAAAAATGGCCTCGGCCATTATGCTAGGATTAATTACTGATACGGAAAACTTTACCAATCCTGGCACCACGGTTTCTTCATTTACAGTGGCTTCTGACTTAATAAAAAAAGGCGCTAATTTTAATTTGCTCAAAAGTTTATTCTTAAAAAACAAAACCATTCCCGCGCTTAAACTTTGGGGTACAGTGCTTTCCCGTTTAGAAAAAAATCAAGTTTTAGATATTGTTTACACTTATATAACACAAGAAGATTTAATTTTAAACCAAGCCAGTGAAACTGAAATAGAAGGCATTACCAATTTTTTAAATAATTTAAATGAAGGCCGTGGTGCCTTAATTTTGAAGCAGCTAGAACCAGGAAAAATAAAAGGCAGCTTTCGTACCACCCGCGATGATTTTGATGTTTCGGCTATAGCCAAAATCTTGGGTGGCGGCGGACACAGAAAAGCGGCAGGGTTTACCATACCCGGTACCATAGAAGAAGCACTTAACAAAATCTGGGAAGAAATAAAAAGAACGGCCTAAGCCGTTCTTTTTATTTATACAAAACTTCATCTTTAAAAGCCTTCAACATAACAATCAATGTTTGCCTCTCCTGGTAAGAAATATCTTCAACTTTAAATTGAGCGTTATCGGCTTTATTTGTCCCCTCTTGTTTGGCTTGGTCAGAATACATTTCACTTAAAAATCTAAGTTTATAAGACATACTTAACAACTGTTCACAAATATCAGCCTCATGCTCTGTTAAAACATTATTTTCCATTAAGAAATTTATTTTCCCAACCAAGCTTGCTGGCACTTCTTTTCCTTTGGCTCTATCTATTTTTCCCTCAGCAATTCCTGAAAATATTAAATAATCAACTTTCATCATAATAGAACGTTGCAAAGAAAATTTTATTCTCTCCATCATTTTTCCAGTAGAAACATCTTGATACAATTTTTCAAATTGATCTACATAAGCTTCTTTTCCGGGTTTACCAATTTCCAAATCTTTTTGAATAAACAATGGCAAAATAGCCACTCTTTCATCATCTTTAAACAACAATTCTTTTGCTTTATCAGTTACACGTTGACCATCGGCAAAAAAAGGTTCTAAATCTATAACTGCAGTTGGCTCAACTGTTTGTTTACCAGTCCCATCGGCTTTAACTTTTAGTTGGTCTATTGCCGACAAAAATACCAAAGGTTTTTCATCTTTATTAGCCTTTCCAGCATCAGCAATAACTTTTTTATCTGCCATTAAATCATTAATAATTACCTTTAAATAATTATTAACAAAATCCTCTAATTTTGATAGGAATTGTATTTTACCTTCTTCCTCAATAACTGTATCATCTACCAAAAGGTTATAGTCAATATCAGAACCCAAAGCTAATTCAACTCGTCCACCACTACCAGCGATAGCAGGAATAATAATTTTTTTAAATTTTTCTAATAAATTAGGATCAAAAACATTACCACTCTCGGCAATAACCCAAGCATCAGCCCATAATCTTTTCATTAATTGTTTTTTTTGTTCAGTAAACAATTGAGCAATTTCTTGTAAACGCACCGTGATTAATTCAGATGAAGCTACTCTAATTTTTTCTTTTTCATCTGATCCTTTTGAATCCACACTTCCTGAAGAAATTTTAGTAAATAATGCTCTTAACTTTGACTCACTAAAAGGATCAACCAGATGTGCCAAAGCATTAATATATTTTTTAGCTTCCTGCTTAAAGACTTTCATTTCTTCATCATTTAATTCAACAAATTTTTTACCAAACAAAACATATGGTAATTGATGCTCAAAAAAATTGGTAATAAAATAATTTTCTTGCAATTCACGATCTAAACCAGAAACTTCAAATGAAGCACTTTCTCCTTTATTTACTTTACGATAAACTCTGTTAGTACCTTCAAAAATATCTTTCACAGCCTTAAGCTTTATTTTACTTCTAGTACGACTTCTAATAAATTCCATTATCTCTTCAAAACTACTATCACGATACCATTCTAATGCAGCTTTTTCTTCACTTTCCTTACCTTTTTCACTAGGCAATGGTCCTTTATTTAAATCATTACTACTCAAAAATGAAACTAAAACTACCAAATCTTCCTTTGATTCGCCACTTTGAATCGCCGCGACTGCTTTATCAATAACCATTCTATGCTTAGGACCTAAACCATCACTTTTATAATATTTATAAACACCATTAATTACTTCTCTAGGATAACCTAACTTAGACAAACGATTATAAAACATTTTTAATTCATCAAATTCTTGTGGACTAAGCAACATCTTTCCTTCGGCATCCATAACATTAATATATCCACCCCAAGTGGCAATATCCTTTTTTACATTATCAATAACCGATTGATTAGAAACTTTAATTACCACACCTGTAATCTCTGAACTCGGAATACCATCCAATACCAACTCATGATCTTCACCAATTACCCCAGAATGCTTCGGTGGCCTTTTTTTACCACTTTCACTTTGTCGATAATTTGAATAGACAATGTGAATATCGCCATATCCGTCAATATAATTTTTTAATTTTTTTAATCGATCCGAAAAATCAGGAGAATTATTTACGACTGTTACGCGTGACACGTCTGTACCCAGTAATCCAGAACCATCTCTTTTAGTATCTGGACCTAACAATTCTCCTGGTAAATTACCTGCTTCCAAAATAAGAGCCAAAGATTGCGACTTAGCCCCATGAGTAATTGCGGCAGTTTTATCCTCACAAGAAAGTAATAATTCTGCTGACGATTTTCCGGCCATCAAATCTTCATAAATTTGTCTATTTCTTTTATCGGCTTCAGCTAAAATTCTCTCAATTTCTTCAATTTTGCTTGTTTCGCCTTTTCTTCTTAAATTTCTTATTTCTCTTTCATTACCAGAAAACCGTACTACTTCTTGCACATCGGCTTGAACAATATCCCTTAATTTTCTTTTGAACTCGTCAGAAGTTGATGAGGCTCTTGTACTTTCAACCAATTCTTTATCAAAACATTCTTCTAAATTATACATGTCCAAAAATAACAAACGCTTTTCTGATTCAGAAACATCTGAAGAATCAAACATTCTTTTAATTTCTTGCAATTTTTTTGACATTTCAACCCGCACAACTGAAAGAGGTAATTTTTTTTCAGCCAGCTGATTATAAAATTCAAACAACTTATTTATAATCAACCCTTTCATTACTCCCAATTTTTTTGGATCATGAAAAGTTCTGGCCACAGTAGGATTGAATTGTATAAACAATTCAATTAAACTATTCCTAGCTTTATTTAAAAGTTCTGACTCTTCTTGACTAATCTCTCCTTGATTCTTTTTCTGGTCCAACTCATCAATTTTTTTACCAATTAAAGTAAAAACTGCTTCACTAAAAACCAATCCTAATTTTAAAAATTTATTAAAATTGTCAACTAAACTTCCAAAATTATCTTTTAAACTTAAAAGATAACCATTAGAAAGTTCAGTAAAATTTATACCTTTAATTTCTACTTGTGAAAATTTTCTTAACAAATCATAATCATTGGAGCCAATTATTGAAGCTAACAATTCATCCCGTCTTTCTGGATAATCTTCCGATACTAGGTGAATTAAATGCTTTAAATCATCAACCCTAAATTTAGAATAATCAGTATTTTTTATCATTCTATCTACAGCCTTTTGTCTTTGTTCTGGTGTAGACTCAATATACCGTCCCCATACCGGTCTTCCTTCCCCTGTTTCTGAATCTGCTTCCATTCTGGCTAAATAACGGTCAAGTAATGCCAGTACTATTTTTGGGCCACCAATTGTTACAATTGCTTCCGATAATTCTTCAATTTTTTCTTTGCTAACTTTATGCTTACCTAAAAATTCTAACCACCGAAGACCAGTAAATTGGTTCATTGACATTAGTTCATCAAGAGCTGCAGAGGCCTTTTCTCTAAGAATTGCTTCTAAAAGATCATCAAAAAACATATCTAGAGTATCACTCCTATACATAAAACCATTACTAACAAACTCAAGCAGTTGTTTAGCATGCCCAATTTTTAATAATTTTACTGCTAAACCATACACTTCAGGATCATCCAACTTTTTACCACTATTTATTAACTTAAAAAAATAATTTGATAAAATATCCGGACTTCCTTTTTGCAATAAAACTTCTTCAATTTTTTGAAATCTCTGTTCCTTTGGTATCTTTAAAGGATCTAAACCTGTTAATTCTCTATAAAATCTCAATTCCGCAATTTCTGCCTGAGATAGTATTCTACCTTCCTCAGAAGCTCCAATTCCATCAAAATATTCTATTCTATCATTGATTTGACTAATCAAATTATAATTACGATCAACTAAAAAATAATCACCAAATATCTTATTGATACTTGATTCGGGCAACATTTTTCCCTCAATTACTGAACCTAACAGTATAGTTATTTCTCTTTCATAATCATCAGCCCTTGTTACATAACCGCAGACTATATTACTTTCTTTACCAACTTTTATTAATAAATCACTAATCCAATCTACAAAAATACCCTGCATTCTTTCTTTTCTTAATTGCGGATATTTGTTTGGATTTGAAAAATATTGTAAAAATATTTTTACGTCTTCTGCTATGTTGCCAGGATGTATTTCTCTTGATAATTGACCACTCAATACTTCGTAGGTTTGCTCGACAGTATAATCAAACAATTCTGGATTGGTAGCCATTACCAAAAAATTACTCGTACTTTCTTTACATTTAACCAAAAAATTATCAACTTTTTCATCTGGAACCGGCTCATTGGGTGAAAGTCGCGAACTTCTTTGTTCTAAAGTTTTAACACCTAATTTCAATTCTTCTTTTGTTAACTTAATAAAATTTAGAAATCCTCTAAGCTGATAATCAGATGTTACACTTAACAAAAGCCTTCTTCTACCGCTTTCATCTAATTTATCAATTAAATCTTGAAAAAGATTAGCATTATTAATAATATTTTCCGGATTTAGTTTTAAACAAGATTCAAAAAAAGTTTTTCTTTCTTCTTCTGAAAATAATTCGCTATTCAATCCATTTTCTGCATAACGCCTATCAAAACTATTGTCTACCGGTAAATAAGCCACAAAATCTCTTTTCATTGGATCATCTTTTAACTTATCAAACCAGACTCTAGCTTCTTGTGATAGTCGATTACGGTTGGAATGATTTGACCAGGTAGTTCCACGATAATTTGTAATATAGGGGGTGACTAACAAATCTACATGCGAATTTAATTTATTTCCCAAATCATTATAAATTTCCCCCCATAAATTTCTCGATTCCTCACTACCATTTTCAATTCCGCCTGCCTGTTCTTTCTTTTTTAGTTCCAATTCTACCAAACGATCTTTAAACTTGTGTATTTCCACAGCCACCCAAATACAAGAATTAAAACCGCGTGCATTTGCAGGAAAATATTTCCAAATAGCCAACACTTGGTCTAAATCTTCCGCTGTAGGATTTTCCTTTTCAGCAAATGAATGAATATATTTTTCCATCAAAGTTGACAACTCATTCAAAAAATAACCCCATTTATCTTCATCAGCCTTATTAGCACCAATATAATCCTTCACAATTGTTTCTAATTCTGCAATATTAGGCTTATCCTTTTTTCCGTCAAATTTTGATAATTTTCGTACCCGTCCCCTTAATTCTTTAATAACTACCGGACTGTCTTCTCTATCAAATTCTTTTCTTCTTTTTTCAATCTTTGCTTCTCTCATCAAAATAATTGGTTTTTTTAAAATTTTTAACAATTTTTCCATCATAGTTATTCTTACTTGAACAGCTTCTCTTCTTAAATCTGTAAGTTCTGCAATCTCCTGTGCCAATTCTGGGTCTGTCCCGATATCATCCATAACTTCAACAACGACTGCTTCAATAGCAGTAATTTCAGCATCAACCTTATGAGTTAATTCTTCTACCTTCAAATCACCATCTTCTACCGTTGGAGCGGTTTCTGAAGTACCAATTTGAACTTGTTCACTCAAATTTTTAGGTAATTTTTCGTCTTTACCAGGCATAAAATTACTTTAAATCAATAATCTTTTTTAATACTTGTAATTGTAAAAGTAAACTTTTTTTATCATGGTAACGCTTTAAAATTTCTAACTGTTTCTTTCTAATTTTGGTAATTTCCAAATCAAACCATTTTTCAAGGTCTTGAATCTTTTTTATCTGTTCTGGAGTAAGTTTCTTTTTAGCCATAACTGCTTATATTTTAGCAAAAAATAGGAAAAAAATAAAGAGGATAGACTAAACTTATAAATTAACTAAAATTGACAAACAGACATTTACACAGGTTGAAAAAAAATACATATTAAGGTAAAATTAAGACTAAAGTAAATTAATTTACAAAACCTTAATCTCAGCCCTAATTCCTAATAATTACCAAAAATATGAACAACTCCAAAAACAACCAAACAGAGCCATCTTCTCAATACCTTATTCCCACAGTAATTGAAAAAACCAGTAATGGCGAAAGGGCTTATGACATATATTCTCGTCTACTAAAAGACCGAATAATTTTCTTAGGCAGTGCCATTGACGATGGTGTAGCCAATACCGTAATCGCCCAACTATTATTTTTGGCCAACCAAAATCCAGATGAAGATATTAAATTGTATATAAATTCTCCTGGTGGATCAGTTAGTGCCGGCCTGGCGATTTATGATACTATGCAATTTATTAAACCCGATGTTTCTACCATTTGTGTAGGCATGGCGGCTTCCATGGCTTCAGTATTATTGGCAGCCGGAGCCAAAGGCAAAAGATTTTGTTTACCAAATTCTGAAGTAATGATTCATCAAATTATGGGCGGCATGGAAGGCCAGGCTTCAGACATTAAAATTCATGCCGAAAGAATTCTCAAACTCAAAACTAGATTAAATGAAATTTTAGTTAAGCATACCGGCCAAACTTTGGATAAAATAGACAAAGATACTGACCGCGATTATTTTATGGATGCCAAAGAGGCAGTGAAGTATGGACTGGTAGATAAAATGATTGAGTAAACAAAATTATAAAAAAATCCCCAAGCTTTTTAGCCGGGGGATTTTTTAATTGTTATTTCAACCTAGCAGCTCTTTTAAACCCAATAAATCCAAATTTATTAATTTTTCTTTATTAATTTTCCCTAAAGTAACCAAACCTCTTTCTTTTAATTCAACATCATCAATTTCACCAGCTAATAATCTTTTGGCAACATTTTCATCAAGCGTAACCATTTCTTCCATCACTGTTCTTGATAGATTATCCAAGTGATCGGCCGCGGTAACAGTTGCCTTCAGTAAATATCTGAACTGCGAGTCCATCTTTTCCCCACTTTCTTCTAAAAGAGCATAAAGTATTTTATTGGCTTTATCTTTGGTTGAAACATCACTCCCAATGATTTCTTGGATTTTCCCTTCATCCCAACTAACACTAGCATATTTTTTTACCAATTCAGAAATTTTTAGCAAACATTTTTCCGGACGAAGTTGCAATCCAAACAAACTGGTTAAAAAATCTCTAAAATCTTCCGCGCCATCATATTCACCTTCATACTTTTTCTTGAGATGATTAGGCATTGATTCGGACTTAGAGCATCCCACACTTCCCAGATCAATAAAGGTTGCTTTTGGTTTTAATAAAGGCACCACATCTAAATAAAAATTACCGGAATGCAAATCGGCATGAAAAATTCCACCCGTAGTAACTTCCCTCAAAAATTCCAAACCCAATTCGGATTGAAGTTTTCCCACATCTAGATCTAAAATTCTTTTTTCAATGTCCTGCAATCGTTCTTTCCCATAAAGTTCAGCCAACCTTTTGCCAATCTCTTTAATTTTTTCAACATCACTTTCTTCAACTGCTCTTTGAAATTCCTGAATTTCTTTCAACGAAAGACCATGCACAAATTCTTCAACCATTAGACCAATATCTTCATCTTCTTCTGAACCTGGATAACTTACTTCATTAATCTGTAACGGAGCGGTAACTCCCAAAAAAACAGTTTCAGTACTGCCGGATTTAAATGACAATTCTAAAGTTGCCTCCCGTTGTTTCAAAGATTCTCCCATTTTCCTTTGATTTTCGGCCTCATTAACAAAAGACAATTCATCAATAACCAATCTTTCAATTTCATCCAAAAGATAACTAGGAACATTAAACTTTTTTGACTCCAAAACAGCAACAATTTTGCGCAAAACTTCCATGTCAGCGACAAAATTCTTATCAATGTTTGGTTGTTTGCCCTTTATAGCTACTATTTGATTGTCTTCGGTAAGCCCCTTGGCCACTTCCTTAATAGAAGCACTACCAACAATCTCTCCTATTTGTCTTATCATCCCTTCATCGCCATGCACCAATCCCGCTGATTCAGCATAGGCCAATAATCCTCGTTTGGAAAATGGTTTGGTTTTATCTTTAAGACCGGATAGTTCTCTCCTAATTTTTTCCGGTAAAAGCCCTGGCTGTTCCGACAATACTTGTCCTGCTTTTATCCCCACAACACCAATCTGTTCCAACAAAAGCTTAATAATTTCTCCAGCGCTCATTTCCTTTCCCTCTTTTTTGGTTGCGCCGACTGCTTCAACAATATTCACCATGAGCTCTGCTCGACGAGCCGGTTCTTTCTGTTGAACAAAAAGTTCTCTA
Organism: Candidatus Magasanikiibacteriota bacterium; assembly: GCA_903837125.1. Classification (GTDB taxonomy): domain Bacteria; phylum Patescibacteriota; class Patescibacteriia; order Magasanikbacterales; family UBA922; genus CAILTG01. The sequence goes on from CAILTG010000055.1 coordinate 23,826, forward strand.
AAAATTGTTTCCAAAAGTTCTTTACCGCGTTGATTGGTTTCATGTTCTTCAGGCAGACTATCATCTATTCTCTGCTCTTTAAAAATAGATTTAAAAACATTATCAACAGTGTGTCTAATTAAATCATTTTCCCTTTCCCACATTTTCCAAGGATAAATATTCTCTACATCTTCGTCGCTGGCATCATCAGCAAGAGAAGTATCACCTCCCTTTGCCTCCATCACTCCATTTTGTCCCAATAATAAATCATATAATAAATGGCGCCGTTCGTTAGGAGTCATTTCCCACAAAACGTTTGCTCTTTCTTCCAATGATATTCCAGTCTGTTCAACTGAAAATTTTTCCGCAAAAGGTTGTTTTCCACCCAGCATCCAAATTAAATAATCGCTTCTCTCAATGGGATTTAATCCTGCTATATAAAACCTAAATTTTTCAATTGATGAAAATTGTCTCCCAACCATTTTTGATTCATCTCCTTTAGGCCATTTTACTTCCTCAGAATAGCGCATCATCCAAACTTGTCTGATTTGATCGGGGGTCTGAGCCAAATCCATTCCGATTGACTCTAAAACATAATCCTTTTCCCAGGTTGGTTCTTCATATAATGAATTTATCCGATGCAAATACTCATCAAAAGTTCCTGGATCCTTTTTTATATTTTCTTGAAGTTCTGGCCACAGCGCTATTCTTTCCACTTCCATTAATAATCTTCTCAAAACCGGCTTCGCATCTGGACTAATTTTTTCAGACATGGCTTGTTCTATTTTGTGACGGATTAAATAAGCCTGTTCTTTTGGCAATTTTTCTAAGGCCTTAACGACATTCTCAACCTTAAATATTCTATATTTCTTTAAAAAGGAGATGTCTTTATACAAAGGAAAATGTTCCAAAACTTCATCTAAATCAATATCTGTTTTATTCAATTGCACCCCCAATTTTTCAAGCAAATCTGCCCCTAAAGTAGTTTCTAAAATCTGCCAAATTTCCACTGCCAATTGATTTTTAATAAATACATCTCTTAAAGGATGGCGGTCAGGCAGATCTTCTAAAACCCGTACCGACAATTTTTCTGTGTCTGCTAAATTTTCGGCTTCATCCAAAGCCTTTGTATGCCAATCCATTAAAGGTTGTGAAACCCATCTGAGACGATAAACTGGTCCAATTTCTAACCGACTTTTTTCGTTTTCTACCACCTGATCTGAAAAAACCATTACTTCGCTCTCTTTCGCTAGAGTTAATGATCCCAGTCTTTCTTCTGAACTAGTAGATAACAAATTATACCTTTGCAAAAGTCTACTTTGAAGTTCTGAAAATTCTCTAGCCTTATCATAAGTTGTGTTAATTTTCTTTTTTCTTACTTTATTCACCTTTACGTCATATTCAGTTTGACGTAAATCAAATTTTCCTCTCTCTTGTATCGTGTACTTTCCACTTTGTACATTTACAAGATGTGCTACGTCGTAAATAATAATTCCTCGATCAGACAAACTTAAAACTCCTCCATCATTTTGAAGATTTTCAGCGTTTAAGTCTGTGTCTGCCACTTTAAATTCTATCCTTTCCTCGCACGGCAACCTAACCACTACAGTTAAGGATCCTTTGCCATTCATGGTATGTGCGAAACTCTCTGGGTTTAAAATCTCCACATCCTCTTGCTGTAAGGCTGCCACAAAAAATTCCTTTTTTTTCTTCCAGCTTTTTTCTGTCTGCTTAGCATTTTCAATCTGGCTGGAAATTTGATTCCTTTCTGAGCCTTCATGAGCAAAACTAGTAAAATGCTTCGCCCATTCTTCAATCTCTTCTAGTGTTTGAACACCTAAAAATTGCATTTTTTTATCCAAAATAAATTCTTTAAAAAAGCCCGGTTGCATTTTTTTTATTTCTTCCAAATTACCACGATCTTCCACCACTCGTTTCAACTCACTGCGAAATTTAGGCAGATCTTGTCGAAATTTTCCCATCTTTTCAGCATTTGGTTTATCAGAGCCTACTAAAGTTTCAATATTCTTAACAATAAATTCAGTGGCATCACCATTCCAGACATCTTGCATAAATAACTGCCAAGAAAAACCCGTAAACTGTAAATCTATATTATCACGTTTATAAATTCGACTGAGAAAAAAGGCATACTCTTCATATAAATGTTTAGGAAAATTCTCTCTCTCAATAATTTTTTTAGGTTTTTTTCTATCTCTATTATCTATCCTTTCAACATCAACCCCTAGCCCGGCAGGATTCAGCTGTATCCATTCCCAATGACTCATTTGTTCATCTAATTTTTTAAATCCCTCTATCTGCGACCAATCCTCTCTATAAACAACAGACAACTTTCTCCAAAATTCTATAAAAGTAGAATAGAATTTTTCTTTATTTTTTGGGTGAATATCGTCAGTAAACTGTGTAAAAGAAACAAAATTACCCAAACACAAAGCTTTTATTTTAAGAAAAAAATAATCACCTTCAGAATATTTGCCTTGATATTTTTTAACAAAAAAATCCTTCAATTCTTTAACTCCTGGCCTTGATATTTTTTCTAAATATTTTAAAACATTTTCAGCTGAAGTAAATGGCTGCCCAGTTTTATCTCGATAACTTAAAGCCGAATCTTTCGGCCGATGATGTAACCAAACACTACCATCGCTAAAACAAGTAGCTTCGTTCTCTGTTTCTTTATAAATTTTATCCTGGTCTGAATTACCATCCAGCCCTCTTACCAATTCAATTCTTTCAAGAACATCCTCAAGCGTATATGAAGATTTTAAAACTTGCCATAGTAACTTAGAAATGTCTCCTGCATACTCTCCTTGTTTGCCAATCTCTAAAAATCCCGTTTGCATTACCTTGGCCCCCTCATCTACTAAGTGGGAAATATTGTGTATAGCTGTGGTGCCGTAGTCATTTGTTTGAAAATTACGTTCTTCTTTAAAAAAATTTTGCAAGGTTCTATCAGTAAGCAGTCCCTCACTGTAGGCCACTTCAATATAACCACGCACCTGCTCAACAAAATTTAAAACTTTCCCAGCCAGAGCTTTTAACTTTGTTTCTTTAAACTTTCTTTTTAAATCTTTGCTTTGCAATCCAAAAAAAATAGCTAATTTAGAGGCGATGTCTGTTTCTAAAATATGACTAGTATAAACTCTTTCAGCCGCCTGCTCTGAACCGACTTGTTCTGTTTTATCAACAATTTTTTTACCATACTCAAGCCACAAACGTTCTTCAGTTGCTGCCAAATGAGTATCAGATACCCGCAAGCAGGCACTATTTTGATTTCTGGTTTTTCCTCCTGATAATTGAAAACCATAAAGATATTTTTCATTTAATTTCACATCACAGTCTTCGGAAAGACCAAGATCTAACTGGATACCGGGGGGCGCTGTTGGATCAAGTTCAAAACGACGTAAATATTCAATTTGAGTGTTATATTCTTCATCATCTTTAGCTTCTAACCCGAAAGCTATTACAGACAAAATTTCATAGTGAAGTTTATTTTGTCTATTTCTAAAAATACAGGAACCATCTGTAGAGAACACTTTATGTAAATTTTTACACTCCAAAATTTGATTCACCTCATTTAAAAATTTAATATCAACTTTATCCAATTGTCTAAATATAAGCAATCGACCATTTTCTTCATCTATATTGTTATAAAGATGACTAAGTACAAACCTTAAGGCTTTATCTGAAATATTTTCTAAACCTTCATGTTTTAAAAATTCTCTATAACTCATTACGGTCTTTTCCTCCAATGTTTTTGAAAATTCTCTTACTAGTGGAGGTTGATCAGTTGATTTTTTTGACCAACTATCAAATTCTAAATTTACATAATATTTTGTTGTGGCATACACAGTCTTACCAACTATTTTTGAAATTTCTTCCTCTATCTCCACCTCTTCTAGGGGCGATTCTTCTTCCCTTCTTTTGTGTACCCGGCCAGCTAAAGGTAAACTGTCAAGAATAGCCAATTTTGCAGCTTCGGCTCTTGGTTTTATTATTTTCTTTTTTATTTTACTTTTTACCAACTTACTTGTTTCAACAGCTAATATATTGTTATTGTACTGATTCCTTGTTTCAAGATGCAAAAATTCAAAAAATATCTTCTTTAAACAAAACAACTTATCAGCTCTTCCCAGAGGCGCACCTTGATAATAACGTTTGGAAATTAAATCCCAAAAATCACTTGTGTATTCATCTTCTTTCAACCAATCTTCAAAATCTTCTGAATTCAGTTCTCTACTTTCTAAATCATTCTTAGCCACCATTTCTTTTCTCTGTTCTTTTTCTCCAAGTATTATTTTACTATTTACTTCCATTTTTTTTATTTCGTCCGGAGTATTGGCCCAAAGCACTCTCTGTTCAATTGTCAATTCTTCATCTGAAACCTGACCCATGGGTTGTTTAACCATTTTATACTCAGCCTCACTCCAAACTTCTCCCTGGAGATTTGGGTAAGACAAACCAACCTGCAACTCCTCCCCTTTTTCTGTGGCTGCTTGTTTTTGTTTTTCAGCTATTTTCAAAGCTAAAAGAAAACTATGTAATTTTTCTAAAAAAAGTTTTCGGTAACCCATTGTTCCATGAGCAAATTCCTGAACCCTAAATTCCTCTTGCAAAACTCTGGAACCACCACTTTCTAAACTTCTCTGGCCTTCAACAGTAAGATAATATTGATACCCATTTAATTCTGCCATTATTTCTAATAATTCTGGAACTGTTTTGTCAGAGAATTCACTTCCTCTGGCTTCTGGTTTTTTATCTTTCTCTCTTATTGTAACCAAAGCCTCCTTAACTTTATCTGGAAAAGGACTCATTTTCCTAGCCGCATTTGGCAATGGCAAATCTGTTGAATTAAATAACTTTTCTAATTCAACTATTCTGCTTGCAGTGGGCGGATGCGAAGATCCAAAAATAATACCCAAACTAGAGCCGTCACTTTTCCCGAAATGATGAAACGCTTCTATTAAACCTCTTGGGTTATAGCCACTAGCATCGGCAATTTTCATTCCCTCGGCATCAGCATCATATTCCAGTCGTTGACTCTCTTCAGGACTTTTATCCTCTTTAAAATATTTTGGCTGTAAAAGGTGAGAAAATTCATGAGCTAAAACACCGGCCAACTCATCTATGGTGTCCATATTATTCACCAAACCCAAGTTAATAAAAATTGGCAGTTCAATTTCCTCTTTACTACCAGATTGTAAATAATCTTTTAACAAAACACCGCTATCATTTCTCAAAACAAAAGCATTTATTGAACGATCCTTGGTTAAGTGCACTAAGGGCATTAAATTTTTTAACCCGGCGGCCCTAAATAAATTTTGAACAATATTTTGTAAACAGCTTCTTACTTCTTTAAAAGCACACAATAATTCTTTGCTCTCCACAGGATGAGAACCTTCGGACAATTCTGAGCTATAATCTTCAGACTTTACGCAATAGTCACGAATAGGGTTGCGGGTTTCATCTACCAATTTTGCTCTTGCTTCTTTAAATTTTTCCAATCTTTCAGATTTTTTACCGGACAAAGTTAAGTCCCTATCTAAACTATCGTGTAATTTTTTTACAGCCCCTGCTTCTACAGCCGATAGTTGTTCTTTAATTTCTGCTAATCTTTCCAAATCAACATATTCTGTGCCTTTCACACGAATAACGCAGGTAGCAAAAACGCCACTCTTTGTTGACAAAGCATCACAGATTTTCCTTAAATTTGGATCACTAATATTCATCCGAACTAAAAAAGTATCCAAATCTTTTTTTAGATACAAAACTGTTCCTTTTTTGCGCCTCTCCCATTCTTTCCCTCTTTCGGCGCGTCTATGTGTATAGTCCATATACAAACTTTATTAGACTATAATATGATAAGCATATAATCACGTCGAGTTTCGCAAAAAACAAAACCAACATTTTATTTTTTGACTCAACTCTAGCGATTATAGCACATTTTAGCCTTTTTGTCAACTCAAATTTTGGCTAATTTAAAACAAAAAAAACAAACCCCGTCTCGCTTTAACGAAATCGGGGTTTTTGATTTTGAAGAGGGAATTATCCCCCAATACTGCATCCAAGAAGGTGTGTTGTAGGAAAAGACGAGCCGAAGCCTGTACTGCCCTATCACACACCTCCATGCTTGTCGTGGATACAGAAAGATGCCTGTTTTGATGAATATTGAGCGATAAAACCAGCACTTATTCTGAATCCAACTTCTTATTTTTTAAAATGAATGATTGAATGACTAAATGATTGATAACTTACCTGCTTATAGGCAACAGAGGATTATATCACACACAGATCATTCTGTCAAGGAGGATATGGGGATAAATAAAAAATTTCGCTCTATTAAGCGAAATTTTATAATTTTAAATCTTTCAATCATCTAATCATTCGCCACTCCTCACTCCACTGTCGCTGGTACATCCACAGCAGTTTCTAAAGTACTGGTACTTGCCAGCACCTCTACTCCCACCAAACAAATTTTTGGCAGAGCCCGATAATGACTTTCAAAAACCCGATCTTCTTTTTGGCCATTAGCTAAAATACGAGTGTAAGTAAAAGAAGTATCCGCCCCTCTAAAAGCATTCTGACATTGTCTTTTTCCTGGAGCAATTTTATCTGTTTCTACATCTTTAGGATCACCCACTGAATACCACTTTAACACTACCGGATGAGTATAACTCCCCTGCCGGCCATCACTAGTACCCCACAAAGTAAATTCCAGTTCCTGTTTTTTAACATTCATAAAAGTTTGCAAAAGCAAATAATTACCAGTATCATTCAAAAATTTAAAATCAGGAGCTGGATCATAAACAGTGGCATCAGTACCAGGATTATGATTAAAAGCGTCATTATAATGAGAAACCACCAAAGAATGATTTCTGCGTTCGGTAATAGTCATACCAGAATTCATAGCCATCCGAAACAAAGTAGTGCCAATCTGACAAAGACCACCGCCAATTTCTGCTTTCATTTCATCTCCTTTAATTACCAACTCCGGAAAATAACCACCCTCTAAAGTAAATGGAGCGGTATATTTTAAAGTAGAGAATTCTTCACCTGGTTTTATTAAAATACCATTCAATTTATTAATAGCATTTTTTATATTTTTAATACGATTATTAGGACTGTTGGAATAATCAGAATAACCCACACCTAACATTTCTTTAACACCTAAATTATTAACATCACCGGTTTTTATGTTTGGCTCAACTTGAACCACAGCAATAGTTATCGCCTTGGTTAAACCCTGATCATGCCAAGTACGGTCAATAACCGCCTGATTAATTAAATTATAAGTTGTCTCTACATCTACCGTTAATCCAGGACGAGAACCTAAAAATTCCACCACCTTACCATTTTCATCCATTTTAAATTTAGCATCCAAAGGTGAAACATCTATATCTGCGGCAGTTATTTTCTTTAAAAAAGCCACCACTGAGTCTTTAGCTAAACCTATAACAAAATCATTATTGGTGGTTTTTTGTACATTCAACCAACTTTTTATTTGATCCAAATTAATGAGCCAACCATATTCTCTTCTGGTTTCTGGATTAGTATATTGCAAATGTAAATCACCGGCCAAAAAAACCTGAGGCAATCTTTTTTCAAGAGCCAACACATCATTCTCTAGCACATCGGGAATTTTTTCTTGTCTACCTATTTCCAAATTGATTGCTTCCAGCTCCGACCAGTTATTCCCCACCTGGCTGCTAATATTTTGATAATCAAAAATTACCCCTGGGGAAGAAGAAACTATTTTATAATTCAAAGGATTGATAGACTGAACTGAGAGCGAAGCATTTTGGGGAGGAATTTCTTCACTAATTAAATTTTCTTTTATGGCCTCAACCAGTCTAACTTCATCCACTTTAACAGTTTGCAACTTCACCTGTTCTTTATTAAAAAGCAAAGAAAGTAAATTAAGTGTTTGAGAAAAAAAATCATTACTTTTTTTATAATTTAATAAAAGAGGTACTTCTTTTTCAATATCCAAACTCACCAAATCCACTGAATCGCCTTGGGTGGTAATAACTGGATAAATAGTAAAACTCTTTTTTTTGCCATTGACCTCATAATTAAAATGCAGACCTTCATTAACTAATTTATTATCCATTTTCTGCAAAAAACCTTTTAAATCCCCAGCAGTCAAGCCGCCAATACCAATTTCACCCAAATAAACATTGGGAAATACTTTATTTTTAAAAGTATAAGCATAAACCGAAAAGCCAGAAAACAATAAAATAACCACCAAAAAAAATACCCCCACAACAAAAAAAATACGGGGCCGATAAAACCTTATTTTAACCTCCTTAAAAAAATTGGCTACTTTTTCTTTCATAATTAATCTTCCACCACCACCACTGGTATCTTGGTGTCCACTTTACGTTTAGGAATTCTAATAGTTAAAACCCCATTTTTATATTCAGCTAAAGAAGAATCACCTTTAACTTCTACTGGCAAAACAATAGTGCGGGAAAATTTACCCCAAAAGCATTCTTGATGAAAAAATTCAATTCCCGAATAATTAAATAAAGGCGAAGCACGCAGGCCACGAATAGTTAATAATTCATTATGAATATATATTTCAATTTTTGAAGTTTCCGCTCCGGCCATGGTGGAAACTACTAAAACTTCTTTCTCAATTTGGGCCACATCCACACTCAATTGACCTTCGTGGTGATCCTCATGCCACTCGGCTGGCAATTCTTGATGCCTTAAAGTAGCACCCACGGTTTGTGGTGCATCAGTAATTGATTCCAAAATCATCTCAAATACAGGTACAGGGTTATTTGACATACGAAAATATTATAACATAAAAAAACCAAAATTAAAACACCTAGAAGGTGTTTTAATTTTTGATAAATGATTTACCTTTATTGGCATAACCCTTGCATACATGAAGTTCCACCAGGACATTTGGTATCTGCTTGACAAGGAGGTTGGCAACTATTTACAAAAGTTGGACTACATCCATAACTATCATTTTGACAATACCAAATAGCGCTGCCAAGACTGCATTTTTTTGTCCCAGGAAAAGCATAAGTACAAACGTTATTTCTACAGAGATAATTTTCAACATCTCCACAGTCAAAAGACGTGTTGCAAGATTTACCCGTCTCGGCTCCATATTTTTGAGCACAAAAACTACCAAGAACATTACAATACAATTTTTCATTTCCACAATCCGAGTCTTTTGTGCATTCGCCAGTGCTCTTACACTCACCATATTTTGTACCACACCATTGACCAGCCTTACAGCCCCAGGTATTGGCTCCGCTGCCACAGACTTCGATATCTCCTCCGTTGGAAATACTAGTGCATAAATTATTAGTGCAAGTTAAACCCTTAGAAGCACAATCGTCACTGCTGTTACAACCAGATCCAAGTTTTGGCCCACAGTACCCATTTAAACAGCGTTGATCTGTGGCACAATTGCTATTGGTAGTACAATCTGGAGTATTTTTACATTCACCATATTTTAAACCACACCATTGACCAGCCTTACAGCCCCAGGTATTGGCTCCGCTGCCACAGACTTCGGTGTCAACAATGGGTTTACTAACACATAGATTACTAGTACAAGTTAAGCTCTTAGAAGCACAATCGTCACTGCTGTTACAACTAGATCCAAGCTTAGGTCCACAATATCCGTTTAAACAACGTTGATCTGTGGCACAATTGCTATTGGTAGTACAATCAGGAGTATTTTTACACTCACCATATTTTAAACCGCACCATTGACCGGCCTTACAACCCCAGGTATTGGCTCCGCTGCCACAGACTTCGGTGTCAACAATGGGTTTACTAACACATAGATTACTAGTACAAGTTAAGCTCTTAGAAGCACAATCATCACTGCTGTTACAACTTGATCCAAGCTTAGGTCCACAGTATCCGTTTAAACAACGTTGATCTGTGGCACAATTACTGTTGCTAGTACAATCTGGAGTATTTTTACATTCACCATATTTTAAACCACACCATTGACCAGCTTTGCAACCCCAGGTATTGGCTCCGCTGCCACAGACTTCCGTGTCAGTGCCTGGCCCCTTTACACATTCATTATTTTTACATATTAAAAATCCTTTTTCACCACAATCTTGGTCTGAAGTACATTTAGAAATTGTTGAAGCTGTTGTAGTTGTTGAAGCTGTTGAAACTATTGGAGTTGTGGTGGTGTTGGTATTATTCTCTGTGTTGGTTGGTAAATTATTACAAGAAGCACCAAGCAAAAGAAGTGAACCACTCAACAATAAAATTGTATAAATAAATGCTCGATGTATATTCATAGATTTAATATTGCATAATTAAAATTCTAAAATGAATTATACCACAAATATTAAAAAAAACAAGATATTGTGCACTCACCTTGCGGTAAGTCCGTGACAAATTTAATACGCTTGGATTGAAACGAAAAAGTGGCAGAGAACTTACAATTTTGAATTATCAAAAAATTCTTAATCAATTTTTTTTAATGAACTCAATGACCAACTAAAGATAACTACCATTAATACAAACATGATCACAAAGCCCGCCACAACTTCCCAACTTTGCCAGTTGCCGGCAAACAGTGCCCGCGAGGCATTGACTGCATACGAAAAAGGATTGAATTTGGCGGTATCCTGAATCCAGAGTGGCGCCAGCGCTAGTGGCAAGATAATGCCTGACAAAAGTGACAACGGCAAAGTGATCATATTGAGGGTAGGCGCCAGAGGATCTTCAATCTTGTAAATTAGGGCAAAAGAATACGAGGTGGAAGCCATGGTAATAGAAACAAAAGCATATAGTAATAGTGACAGCAAAAACCCGCCCAGATTGACAGTCAGACCAAAAGGAATAGCCACCAAGGTAATCAAAATACATTGCACATCTAGAATGACAGCATCCCGCAAGACTCTGCCCCAAAGAATTGCTGAACGAGAAACTGGCGTGACCAAAAATCTTTCAATCACCCCAGACCGAATATCATCTATCAAATTGAAACCCACAAAAGCTGAACCAAACAGCGCCATCATCACCAGGAGCCCTGGAATAAAAATTTGCACGGTCTTGCCAGCCGGCAGTCCTGGCACTCCCCCAAGATTATTTAAGAGAGGCATGAATAAAAATAAATATAAGAGTGGCTGGAACAAACTAACAAAAATAAAAACTGGACTCCGTAAAGTTTGCCGTAAATTCCGGATAAACATCAATTTTGTTTCCCTTAGTAATTTCATATTTATATTTTATCTTCCCGAAGTGAGCGTCCGGTATATTTAAGAAAAACATCATCCAAACTTGGTTTTGATAAAGTGATATTTTGCGCGGTCAAATGATTAGCGTCAAGCAAACGCAAAGCTTCGGGTAAAATTTGATCGCCATTTTTTATATATAACCGAACTTCATTGCCTTCAGTATTTACTTTTTCTGGCTGAAATTTTGCTAATAATAAATTTTTGGATTTAAGGGCTATTTCCTGATCGCTAAAACCAAAAACAATGATGTCAGCGCCAATGCTATTTTTTAATTCAAGTGGCGTTCCTTCAATAATAATCTGACCATTATCAATAATGGCGATCGTGTCGCAAAGTTTGTCAGCTTCATCCATGTAATGAGTCGTGAGAAAAATGGTGACGCCGTCGGCTTTTAATTTTTTTATTTCTTCCCACATATACACCCGACTTTGCGGATCAAGCCCAGTGGTTGGTTCGTCTAGGAGGAGTAACTGCGGCCGGTGAGTCATGCCGAGCGCCACATCCAACCGGCGCTTTTGTCCACCGGAATAAGTCGCGGCCGGCCGGCCAGCAAAAGAAACCATTTGAAAACGTTTGACCAATTCTTCGGCTTGTTTTTTGGCAAGGTCATCGGTCAAGCCATAAAGCTGGGCTTGCAGAATTAAATTTTCATAACCAGTCGCACCAGCGTCAGTTCCTCCTGCCTGACTGACATAACCGATATTTTTTCTTATTTGAATTTGTTCAGTTTTCAAATCAAAACCAGCGATAGTGACTTCGCCGCTGGTTGGCAATAATAATGTTGAGAGCATTTTTTGCGTGGTAGATTTACCAGCCCCGTTCGGACCCAAAAAACCAAAAATTTCGCCTTTTTTAATCGCTAAATTAACGCCTTTGACAGCTTTCACTTCTTCTTGTTTGCCTTTGACTTTGGAAACAAAGGTTTTCTTAAGATTGTGAGTTTCAATAACAAATTGCGAGGACATATAAAGAAATTAAATTGGCGGAGAGGGCGGGATTCGAACCCGCGAGGGGTTGCCCCCTGCAGCTTTAGCAAAGCTGGACGATAGACCGCTCTGACACCTCTCCATTTACAACATACAAAATACACATAATAAAATACAAAATACATAAAAAAATTGTATATTACTCCATGTACATTGTATTTCATTTTTGCGGAGAGAGTGGGATTTGAACCCACGGAGGACTTTCATCCTCAACAGTTTTCAAGACTGTCGCCTTAAACCACTCAGCCATCTCTCCATACGGAGTTGAAAGTTATAAAGTTATTGAGTTATAAAGTAACAAGATAAAAAATTATCATTTTTTAAACTTTATAACTTTACAAACTTTTAACTTTAAAACTTTATAAAGTGTAACACTTTTTATGGTCTTTGTCTAGAGGATTAGTTGGTGTATTTTAAATGATTAATTACTGCCCTAATCTCGCCATAACTTACCTCTTCGCCCAGGACCTCTTTTAAAGGAGTCAATAAATAGTGACCGTATTTTTTAATGGCAGAAACAATTTGGGGAATTTTGTCTTCTGAAACAAGTTCAGTTACTTTTAACTTGCCGCTCTGGATGTAAAAAGCCAGATGACTTTCAATGGTTGCCGGACTTAACCCACGAATTGTGGCAATTTCCAAAATTGTTTTTTTATCTTTAAAAAGATTATAAGAAATAATTTTAGTATCAGTTTCTACTACACGTTCTGCTTTGGTACGGCGCTCACGCTTAGGAATTTTTTCGGAAATTCTGGAGGCTAATTGGTGCTTTGTACAATAGGTAGTAACAACTTTAAGAAAAGGTTGTCCATATTTGGCAAGTTTAACCTCACCAAAACCGGAAATCTTTTTAATATCTTCCTCAGTTTGCGGTAAATAAGTTGCCAATTCCAGTAAGGTGGCATCGGAAAAAATAATATATGAAGGAACATTTTCTTGTCGCGCCCAATTGTTGCGAACAATCTTAAGTTCATTAAATAATTCTTTTTCATAAGGCTTTTCGGAAAAAGAAATTTCTTTTTTAGAAATAGTTTTAACTAGAAAAACTGACTCTTTTCCTTGAAGTACTGCTGGACTTTTCTCCGTTAGAGCTAAAATAGGATATTCGCTGCCTGTCTGTTTTAAATACCCCAGCGAAATTAAATCTTGAAAATATCTAAACCAGTCATCTTTGGAAATATCACCACCAATACCATAAGTTGTTAAATTTTTATGTACCTCTTTTATTTTCTCTGATTTAGAACCGCGTAAAAAATCAATCACATAAGTGAGACCAAATCGACTCTCCAATCTGGCAACAGCTGAAAGAGCTTTTTGGGCAATAATAGTGCCATCAAATTTTTCACGGCTACTAAGACAGCTATCACAACTTCCGCAAACATCAGGCGCTTCTTCGCCAAAATAATTAAGTATGGTTTTACGACGGCAAGTGTTGGACTCGCATAATGAGGCCATTTGGGAAAGTTTACGGAGCATAATGCGTGATTGTTCCGGATTACCTTCCACCATGGCAAACTTTTTAAGTTTAATAACATCACCGCCACTATAATATAAAATCGCCTCGCTCTTTAGTCCATCACGTCCCGCCCGGCCGGTTTCTTGATAATAACTTTCAATATTTTTAGGCAAGTCAGCATGAATCACAAAACGCACATTAGATTTATTAATCCCCATGCCAAAAGCAATGGTGGCCACAATAATTTTAACTTCATCTTTGACAAATAGATCTTGATTTTTTTTACGACATTCATTGGTTAAGCCGGCGTGGTAAGGCACAGCCGAAAAACCGTCGTGTGTAAGTTTTTGAGCCAAGGTTTCGGTTGAATTACGGGATAATACATAAATAATTCCTGAATCATCGTGGTGTGTTTCAAGATAAGTCGTTAATTCATCATACATTCCGCGCTTGGGTAAAATATTATAATGAATATTGGGCCGATTGAAACTAGAAATAAAAACTCGTGCTTGATTAAGCTGTAATTTATTTAAAATATCATCACGAGTAAGTTTGTCTGCAGTCGCAGTTAGGGCAACAATCGGCACAGCAGGAAATTCTTTTTTAAGAGATGAAAGCATTCGGTACTCTGGACGGAAATCATGGCCCCAATGAGAAATACAATGAGCTTCATCAATGGCAAACAAAGCCACTCTTAAACTTTTTAAAAAAAACATAAACTGTTCGTTGTTGTTAAACAACCGCTCTGGAGCAATATAAAGCAGTTTAAGTTCACCGCGTTTAAGTTCATTATAAACCTCAGAAGACTCTTCTGAACTTAAAGAAGAATTTAAATAAGAGGCTTTAATTCCGTTTATTCGCAATGCATCAACTTGGTCTTTCATTAGGGCAATTAAAGGTGAAATAACCACAGTTAAGCCAGGAAATATCAACGCTGGTATTTGATAACAAAGAGACTTGCCTCCACCGGTTGGCATTAACACAAAAGCATCCTGCTGTCGCAAAATGGTATTGATAATTTCTTCCTGATTAAAGCGAAATGACTGATAACCAAACTTGTCTTTAAGAATTTGTATTGGTGTGAACATTTAAAAAATGATTAAAATTTTAAAAATGATAAAGCTACAACCATTCTACCATCAAAGCAAATATTTAAAAAGAACCTATAGTGAGGTTGACTTGACACATCAAATATAGTAAAATATTTTTAACATATTGGAGAGATGGCCGAGTGGTTTAAGGCAGCAGTTTACTAAACTGCCGTCCCTTCACAGGGACCGAGGGTTCGAATCCCTCCCTCTCCGCATAACAAAATATACCAGATTTATCTGGTATATTTTGTTGTAATTATCTTAATAGCATTCAATCCCAAAACAGAAAAAATACTCAAAAAACCTACTCAATTTCGGACAAAAGCTAAAATTTTAAATTTGCTAAAAACAAAATCAGGAGATATAATATTAAGTACCAATTTTACAAATCTACAATATTTTTATTCAACTGATTATATCTATATGAGAGAAGGAAGTCGTCATGAAAAAGGACCTGAACGGCAAAAAAGAAAATCACCTGTTTCAGAAAATATAGTTAAAAACCATCCAAAAGGAAATAGCGGCTTTTTAAAAAGAAACCTTCTTAGAGGTAGCTTAGCTTTAATTTTAGGAACAGGAGCCGTGGCAGGATATGAACGATTTACAGGAGGAGAAGGAGAAGAAGAAGAAACGCCCAAAATTATACTTGATGATTACCCAAAACCTACACCAAATCCTGCTTTCGCAGAAATATCTCCCAAACGAGAAATAGAAAAAGTGGAACCAGTCGCAGCAATAAAACTTATTTTAACCGAGTACAACTCCTGGTTGGATAATCTTAACGTAGACGACATTCCGAATATAGATGGCATAGCAAAATTTGTTGAAATTTATAATCAATACATAAAATATTTAAAAACTGATAAACCATTAGCTCAACTTTCACTCAAGGAATTTAACAAAACCGGCAATCCTGATA
The DNA here is from genome assembly GCA_903837125.1 of Candidatus Magasanikiibacteriota bacterium. Taxonomy (GTDB): domain Bacteria; phylum Patescibacteriota; class Patescibacteriia; order Magasanikbacterales; family UBA922; genus CAILTG01. Next base: position 39,503 of record CAILTG010000055.1, read on the forward strand.
AATTTTTCCAACAATTAGAACCAATAAAAAAACTTCTAGAAAAAAACGGGTATTACTTTCGAGCTACACCCACCCTCGGTCAGTGGAAAGGAGAAGAATTAAATTTCATGATGGTACTAACTGGTAAAATACAAAGCCAGGAACAAAAAACAATTGAACGCCGAGGGAAAAAAGCCAAATATCAACATATTATTGTGGTAATCCCTCCTGGTGAAACAGAGGAAAATTACCGAAGTGCGCCATCATGGGCCACGGCTTTGACCTATAATGAAAATGGGGGGACCACTGTTATGCAAAATGAAGCTGGTTATGCTAAATCAGCTGAAATAATCTACAGTACCTTAAAAAGAAACCCCCAAACACTAAAAGAGCAAGCAGTACACGCTGCATTTAGTTGCTATGACAAAGGCGACCGTGCGAGTACCACTCAGGCTATTAAAGAAGTATTAATGTCCACCTCTCTTTCACATGAGGAGCAACATGTCCTTGACGGACATGGAGAAGACACTCTTATGACTCAAGAAACCATGCCAAAATACATGATAATTGAATTGCGAGGCATTTTAGCGCCACTAACTGGGCCAAACCCAAGAGCGGCTTTAGAAAACATCTTCAACTGGTCCATAGCTCAAGAAGCAACTAGACGTTCAATAGGAGAAATGACGCTTGCTGTTCTCAAAGATCTAGCCATGAAAGAACCAATTAAAATATTTTCTGAAAATGACGATCAAATCCGATTATTGGGCGAGAAAGCCCTGCAAATTTCGGATCTTTATTTTCACCGCGTAATTGAACAAAATAAACCGATAACAGATGTAGAAAGTGAAAATGAATATGGTGATCTTCTTGATAAACTAAAAGATAAATTATGAAACGTCTTCTCCCAATTCTCATCTTAATCCTTAGTTTTGCCAGCATTATTTTTATTCTAAGCCATACTTTGGATCCTGACTCTGGCTGGCACTTACGTTTTGGTCAAGCTGCCATTCAAGGCCATTTTTCTTATACTGATACTTACACCTACACTTTTTTTGGCCAAAATTGGGTCAATCATGAATGGGGTGGCGATATATTGTTTTGGTTAATTTACAGCCACTTTGGTTATGTAGGACTTATGATATTGACCGGAGTAGCCGTGTGGTTGTCACTATTTTTAATTCAATATTTATTTCAAAAAAGAATTACCATTATTTTTGCGCTGGTTCATTTAAGCTCAGTCTGGATTTTGTTACGTTTTTACTCCGTGAGAATAACCATGATGGCTATAATCTTCCCAGTTTTATTAATTATTATTTTGGAAAAAATTCAAGTACGACCTAAGATTATTTGGCTAACTTTACCACTTTTTTGGTTATGGTCAATTATGCACGGCAGTTGGATTTTAGGTTACATAATCATCAATATTTATCTTTTTGCCAACCTCGGCCTAATACTTATCAATCGTTATTTTCCGCGTTGGCCTTATCTTAAAGATTATTGGCAAACTAAAATTATTAAACAAATTATTTTAGTACAAATTTTTTCAGCAATATTAATCTGTCTTAATCCTTATGGGCCAAAACTATGGCTGGAAATAATTAATTATTTTTCGCAAAGTTATTTTAAACAATTTACTTTAGAATGGATACCAAGCTATACCTACCCTGTTTACATCATACCTTTAATCACCGCCACCCTTGCCGCAGTAATTATTTTAGTAAATTTTAAAAATAAAAAAATATCTCTGCCACAACTCCTCTTATTTTTTGCTTTTTTCTACGCTGCTTGGGAATACCGACGCAATAACACTTATCTGGTCATTATCTGCGCGCCCATTCTTACTCTTTGTCTGGAAAATGGCTGGGCCACAATCAAAAAAACCTTATTTAAAAATAACTTGCGAACTAACAATCTTATTTTGTATCCTGCCGGCTTGTTGGCTATTTTATTTATTATTTTGTTAATTGCTCAAACTAGTTTTGCCAGTGATAAATTTATTGATGCCCGCGTTCTTTCACAATCCACCTACCCTTTGGCTGCTGTAAATTTTTTACAACAACAACTTGGCGACAAACCAACAAATATTTTTAATGAATTTGGCTGGGGTGGCTACTTAATTTGGCGCCTACCACAAGCTAAAGTGTATTTTGACGGACGAGGCACGGCTACTTGGACGTACCCAGGCACTAATGAACCAATGCTCAAACATTATCGTGAACTTAAATTTTTGCCCGGAGGATTAGCTGAGATTGAAAAAAGCCCAGCCGAATGGATAATTCTAGAAAGAAGCTATTCCGGATATTCCACCACACCAGACACTTTCAACCGCCTGATGTTTGGGGAAGATAATTTACAAAAAGTTTTGGACAATTCTGCCCCACCTCTGATAGTTGATTTGGAAAAAAGTTCTAATTGGAAAAAAGTTTACGAGGATTATCTAGCCACGATTTGGCAACGAAAATCGTAAAATACAAAAAATGTTGTATTTTTTTATGTGTATATTGTATCTTGTTTCTACATTCCTCTCGCCAAAGTAAAACCAACCACTTCTCTCACGCCCGCTAGCCGCAAAACTTTGGCACACTCATTCATGGTGCTACCGGTAGTAAAAACATCATCCACTAAAATTATTTTTTTACCAGCTAATAATTTATTCTCTAACAATTCAAAAGCACCCGCCACATTTTTTATTCTGGCTTCGCGACTTAATTTTGCCTGTTGATGAGTATAAACAATCCTTTTTAAAACTAAAGCTACCGGAAGTTTAAGCTCGTGCCCCAACTGACGAGCGATAATCTCTGCTTGATTAAAACCTCGTTCAGCATAACGCCGAGCATGCAAGGGCACGGGTACGATTAAATCCATATTTTTTAATAACTCACTATTTTTTCCAACAAAAATCTTTATTAAATCTTCAAAAACTAATTTTAACTCCTCTAAATAATTATATTTAAAATCAGTAATAATTTTACCAGCTAATAAATTTTCGCTGTACGGTAATAGGGAAATCTGCGCGGAGAGTGGAGAAAATCTAGAACACGAATCACAACAAACTCCTCCAACCACTCGCCGCCTACAACGCGGACAACAAAAGACCCCCACGGGGTCTATTTTTTTAAAACATTTTGTACAAACCAATTTGCCCTCTTCACTACAACCCAAACAATAAACAGGAAAAATACAATCTTTTATTTCTGCTATCAACCTTTTTAGCATAAATTCTCAATTTACAATTTACAATTTTCAATGAATTTACAATTTTCAATTACCAATTAGTGTATTGAAAATTTATTGTAAATTGAAAATTGATTATTGTAAATTTTTTTTACTTGTTCCAATAAAATCCACTAACTTTCCAATCTGCTCCGGCACGAACCAATTCTACTCTACCAGATCTATAGTAAGTCTGGCTTGAAGTAGCAGTTTCATCAATTATTTGTGTATCCACCAAAACTGTAGCTTTCTCAGTTTCAAAACTTGTTACTGAACTGGATATTACTTTGGTTTCTCGACCCTGATAAACAGAATTTTGCGGCACAGCTTGGGTTTTAAGCCACTTAACCACCTCGGGTGTAGCCATTAGTAATACGTCAGCTAAATGAGCATTATTGTTTTGATTGGAATAACTGCCAAACCGTTCTACAAAAATTTGGGCCACCTGTTTGGCATAAAGTTCGTCTGGTGCAGTTCTGGTTGGAACAATAGGTTGAATTGGCCCCTGATTTTGATTAACAGCTTGTTGGGTAGCACCTGTTTCCTGTTGTTCTACTTTATTTCCAATAGTAGGAATATTTAATTTAATAATTCCCGGCTTAAAAACAAACAAATATAATAATAGTGAAACTATAATTAAACCGGCTACAATTCCTGTTCCTAAAAAAATTCGTTTTCTTAAATCCAACATACAATTAACACTTAAACGATAAGTTATGTTTCACTTTTCGGTTCAGCTCCTCCCATTTGTTCTTCATATTCTTTCTTAGCTTTTTCTATATCTAATAACTGTTGAGGATTAGTAGTAACTAATTGATCTTCAGTATAAGAGGCTACCACCTTGATGGCGGCATGTTTTAAACCGGCAAAGAAAATCCCCTCGCCCACTGCAGTTTCCAGTAATAAATACTTCTCTCCTTCAGTCAACATAAAAGTTTTCTGTACCATTTCAATAGCCGCCGGCGACTGACGTAGGAGTAATTGCAAAGCAGAATTAGTAACAATTGCCTGGCCGTATTGAGAACGTAAAAAATCATTCACGTCTTGGGTGATCGTGGTTACTCCCAAATAATACTTGCGACAACGTTTTACCAAAGCATAAATAAATTTGGCACTATCTTCATTGGTCATTAGCCACCAGGCCTCATCAATAATCATAATTCTCTTTTTTCTTTCACTACGCACCACATTCCAAATATAATTAACTAAAGTATAAATAGCCATGGGCCGCAATTCATCTTCTAAATCACGCACCGAAAACACCACCAATTGATTACTCATGTTGACATTGGTAGGTGAATTAAACAGCCCTGAGAAAGTACCAATGGTAAATTTGCTTAATTTTAAAACCAAATTTTCTGCCCCCTGCATTCCTTCCAAAACTTCTTGCAAATCCTGCATAATCGGCGCCTCTACTGTCGTTAAATCAGCATTGGCAGTAATATCTTTTTTAGCAAAAGTTTCCAACAAGGCCTTGTCCATAAGTGAATCTTCTTGAGAGGTAAGCGTGTTGAACATGATTCTAATTAACCCTTTTAAAGTAATTACGGCACTTCTAATAATATCCTCGGTGGATACTTGCTGGCCAACTGGACGAGGCAAATCAAAAGGATTTACTTTTGATTCTGAAGCCAAAGAAATATTAACATAAGTGCCGCCCACTGCTTCACAAAGATGCAAATATTCCATTTCCGGATCAATAATAATAATATCAGTGCCCATCATTAAAGTACGTAAAACTTCTAATTTAACGGCATACGATTTTCCCGAACCAGCCGTGGCAAACACCACCATATTGGCATTTTGTAAAGAAAAACGATCAAATAAAATAAGACTATTATTGTGGCGATTAATACCATATAATACTCCATCATCACTAGTCAATTCTGAAGAAATAAAAGGAAAAGAAGAAGCAATAGGCGAAGAATTCATGTTGAAAGAAACCGTAAGTTCATCAATACCAAGTGGCAGAGTTGAATTAAAACCCTGTTCAGCCTGAAATAAAACATGCTTACTATAAATTAATTTACTGCCAAAAATATTTTCCACATCTTCGGTTATTTTATTCAATTCTTCTAAATTCTTGGAATATAAAGTTACATAAAAAGAAAATTGAAAAAAATGTTCTACCCCTTGGGTTAAATCATCGCGCAGTTGTTCAATATCTCTGAGGGCTGTTTCACGTAAAGGATCACGAGCCGCGCCTTTTTCAGTATCTGAACTAATTTGAGCTTCTAGCGCTCCTACTTTTTTCTTTAACTGTTTGAGAATTATTTCAGCATTTACCGGATAAAAAAACATGGAAATATCCATGGTAATATTTAAATTCAAAATCGGCGAACTCCAACCAACGGCAATATACCGAGGATAAGTTATTACATAAATGGTCCGCAAAAAAATATCTCCCAATTGAATATAATTTGATTCAACTCTAAAAGCCGAAGGAGCAATCAAATCCTTAATAGCCACCGTGCCTTCCCGATAAAGCTGCTCTTCTTTTAAAGTAGTTATTTCCTCTTCTATTTTTTTATTTCGCAACCTATCCTCTGCTACCTGTCCGGCCAAAGCACCACGGGCTTTTTTAATTGTAGCTGGCTTAAAAGCCATAATTGTACTAACTAAACATTAATAAATAACTATTCATAATTATTTTCAATCTGCAATTGTTCAACTGCTCCCAGTCCTTCAGAAAAAGAAATATCAGGATTATAAGTTGCATAATATAATTCTATCAAAGCCTGGGTGCCTAACTCGGCAATTTCCAAACCCACACTCTGTAAACCACCAGCTACCTGCCGCACTCGGCTATCTAAATCCCCTTTTCTCTGTTTAAATCTTTCTTCTTTTAATCGAACAGTTAAGGCTGGTTTTATTACTTCTTTAAACCGCGCCCAAAAACTTTTTTTACGGTTGGACATGGGATCATAAGGAATAATCACATAAAATCTTTTAGTAACAATTTGACCCATTTCTACCAATTGTTCCACAAATGAACGATAATCGGCAATCTGAATCCTTAACAATTCATTACTTTGACTTTTTTCTGTTTCAAGTAATCGATCAAGATAAGGTTTTATTTGCAAACGCCGAGACTGAATTTGTATCTGCAACGGAAAATCAATGCTGTTTAAAAAACCAACGTAAGCAGAAATCAGGGCCTCTTGTTCATCATCGGATTTTAAAGAAAAATTGATGCTAGAGACCATTAAAACCGACCGCAAAGTGCCATCTTTTAAAATCACCACTCCATCTTTTATTTCCGCAATCGGCAGATAAGTTTGGGTGGCAGGTTTACTAGCAATTTTCTTTTGTGCCTTCTTAGACTTCATAAACAAATACCATTATACCATTAATCTTCCGGTTTATAAAACCCACCAGTATTTACTATTAGCGCCAAATCGCGCACATGCTCTGACTTCACTTTTTTTCTAATCTCTTTTTCCGGAATTTTTTCAACCTCCAGATTTCTAAAATAATCTAATTCTTCTTTACTATAAAACTTACGCCAAATACGCAAAGAAGGCTTTCGTACTGTTTGTAAAATATTCAATAAAAAATAATGGAATAACTGACCATTCACTTTAACAAAAGAAAAAACTAAGGCCAAACTGCCAACTATCACTAAAACAGTAATGAATAAACTAAAATCCGCATATTTATAAGCCAAAAAAATTAATAAGCTAGCAGATAATAATATCAAAAACTGCCGGGTGGTAATTGGCCCAAATATTTTATCTTCCACATCAATAAATTGAGGAACAACAAACTGTTGCATATTTTCAATTGTTAAGTTGGCTGTTCACCTCTACCAGTGCGGTAAACTCAGTGGTTTTCATTTGACTACCCTGACCATTATTAGCATCCAATAAACTGGCTATTTTGGTTTTCTTTTCTAAAGCCTCTCTAATCACTCCTTGGTACTGTTTATAAAGAGGACTAACCTGCCAAGCATTAAGTGCTTCAAAAAATAACAAATATGACTCTTTTTTAAAAACAGCAAATTTGTCAGCCAAAATTTTACCTGCTTGAGATGGCTTATTACTCAAACGCCGAAAATCTGTTAAAGAAAACATTTTTAATTCTTCAATTGGCCCTACACTTCTTTTTTCAACCACCGGAGCAATCACATCATGAATTATTGGTCTGGCGGCTTGGCTGTTTATTAAAACTGTCTGATTTGGGGGTATCTCCTGGCTCTGCAATGATTCATTAACCAAGTGGTCAAGTGGTTTAGTGGTTGGGTGGTAAGGTGGTAAGGTGCTTGAATGGTTCAGTGATTGAGTGTTCAAATTTTTAATCGCCTCAAGCAACTGTTTAGCCTGATCCTGGCTCCAACCTAAACCGCCAGAATTTTCCAACTTAAGACAATATTCAATTACTTGATCATCCGTACGCACATCTTTTAAACGCGAAACCACTAAAGGACGAAGTCGTGAAAGTTGTTTATCAGTAACCGGAAATTTTATTTTTTTCATTATTCCACTAAATTCATCTTCTTTATTACTTGGCAAAGACTCCAAATCAAAATCAGTTTCCTCCACTTTTTCTTCCAATGGTGACACCTGGTCGCCCTCTGTCCATTGTTTTATATTCGGCAAAATTTGATCTTTCGATCTTTCGATCTTTCGATCTTTCGCCACAGCCATCGCCGCCGCTTCATCAATAAAAATATCAGTCACCGGCGTACTGGTAGCCAAAGCTTGACTCTGCGTCTCCATTGGCAGTGCCTCAATCGGTGCTTTTGCATTCAGTTGCTCAGGTGTTGAGGTGCTCAAGTTTTCTTTATATTTTTTAAACTCATCCATAGTCATACGAACCGACGTACCGTCGGCTTTTTTGACAAGGATAGTTGGTAATGATAAAACCATAAAATATTATTATACAAATTTCTGATTTGGTCTGGTAGTATTCAACTTCCATTGATTATCTTTTTCTGAATAATAAATCAAAGGTCCATATTCTGGAGAAAATAATTCCTCATACAATTGACTCAAAACTAAAATACCAGAAAAATAAGGATCTTCCTGCCAATCAGGTAAATCCATAAAGGCACAAATCAATTCCACGCGCAAAGCAAATGGACGATTAACAATTTTAAAATAAGTTTTAATATTTTCAGCAGACTCTTCATCTATTTCACCGCTAATTATTTTTTGCCAATCAAAATTCGCATCCTTTTTTAACATTTCACCCAAAATATGATGAAAATCTATTAAGTCACAGTCACGCAAATGCAAATATAAATTTAAAACACCCAATAATTTTGGCTCCAGACTTATTGGCCAACTATTCTTGGCAATCTCCGCTTTTACATAATTTTCCTGATTTGCTATTTCTAATTCATTGTTGCTTCCGGCCAAATAAGCACCAATAAATTGACCAATTGTTAGACTATCATCACCATTCTCTTGAAAATACACAACCTCTTGGTTGGCCAACAAGCTCTCGGCCAGGGTGGCTGATTGTACCAAATATTCATCCAAAAATCTCTGATCTACTAAAATATTAATTAACACGCTTCGCCAAGGCGCGTTTAAGCAAAAACCTGTCCAAAAATATTTTTCAATTAAAGTTTTTCTTTCTTCAACAATAAAATCCGGAAAGCCTTTTAAAATTAAAAATACTAAACCAATAATAAATAAATAATAATCAAATTCCTGGTGCAGTTCTTTATTAAAGTTTAACTTTAATAAAAAAGACTTAGCCCAAACCTGTAGATCTGCTTCATTGCCATAAAAAGACTGACCTAAAAATCTAAGTAACGATTGCCAATCAGGTACCTGGCCATTTTTTATTTCCTCTTCTAATTCCTGCACCGTATATCTGTGCTCAGTTTGATAAAAAAGTAACAAAGAACCAACCAACAAAAATTGCTTCTGCAAATAATTATAAGAAATAAAGATTGATTTTAATGTTTCTTCAACTTTTATTGCTGTTTCTACATCCAAAACAACTAATCTAGCAACGAGTTCTTTTACAGCCTCTGTTTCCCAACCAAGGCTTGCTAATAATTTACTCCAATTTATCTCATTCGCTTCAATAATATCAGCAGTTGCGCTTTTTGGCCAAATATTTTGCAATGAATTTAAATCTAACAAAAGATTATTCAACATTTCATTATCTATAGTATCTACACCCATTACCAAAAAAGCAATTTCAAGATCTTTACCCACTTTTTTAATACTAAATTCATCATTAACATCTTCCACTAAAAACGACAAACCGCGCCAAAAAGAATTGTATGTCCAATTACGGCCAAAAATATTTTTAGACAGTTCCGAAATATTGGACAAGACCAAAAATTTTTTGTCCCACCATTCTTCTGGATTGTTAACTATATTTTGATACATAACCAATTTATTTCTGACCGGATTAATAAAATATAACAAAATTACGATGTGAAAAAATCTTTATTTACGGCCTTGTCCTACCACTTCTTCTAGGGGTACCACCACTCGGTGCCACCACTGGTACTGCTCCCGTACCAGCTGTTCCAGTAGTTGGTGCTGGAGTAGGAGTTGTCGGTTTTGGTGGTTTCTCTGTCGCGCTTTCTTGGGCTTGCGACAGCTTATTAGTTATTTCAGCAATATTTAAATCCAACACGCCTTTAGTTTTCTCTCTATGCTTTTCTATAAATTCAATAAGATCATAAACATCCTTAATCTCTTGCTCATCTCCATTTTCATCAGTATACGCATTATTGGCCATACCTCTTATGGCTGCGTTAAAACCACCTTTTAATGAAGACCGGGAACCTAGTACAGCCATAAAGGCTGGGCCGACTGCTGAAAGTGCAACTGCCATATTGTCGGCGGCATGTGCCAAAGTCAATTTCATTGCTTCTTTTTCTCTATCAACTGCACTCAATTTCTTATCTTTTAATGAATCAAAATATTTTTTATAAAGCTTTGATTTTTTACCGCCAATCACTGCTCTACCGCTAGCATTTATTTCCGCCTTTTCACCAGGCGTCAAAAAGCCAGCCAAAAGATCACCTTCACGGCCATGATGCCCTTCCATAATACGTTCAGTATTGGCGCCACTATATGACTCACGTAAGGTGTCAATATTTTTCATTTCCATTCTAAACGTGCCATCATCTTCATCATATTGGCCATTACTATGACACATAATTCTTCTCATTCTTTCGTTCACAGGGATCTTGCGCCAATCTGCTGTAATAAACGCCAAGGCATTTTTGGCAGTCTGGCCTCTAAACATTCCTTCATCCATATCATAATAAGTATGCCCGCCATCATCTAAATGCCCATCTGCCAAAGCCAAATTTTTGGCATCAGCCAGCATTTGATTGGCTTCAGTATGGCTTTTCATTTTTGTTTTAAATTTATCCATGGCCCCTGATGAGGATTTTGCACCAACCAAAAAAGTTCTAGCAAAAGAAGATAATTCATTTTGAGCACGATCAGTTGTAAAACCTAATTTAGTAGCCAAACCTGCCAAAGGACCGATTAATTTACCAGTTAATGCATCTATAGAACTCTGCAATACTCCTCCGGTTAATTCCTGCCCTGCACCTACACCTAAAGCATCACGAACTTGATCGCCTAAATTAACGCCAGAAGCAGTATAGCCCATGCCAGTACTATCCATATGACTTAACACTGCACTTTCACTTGTTAACAATTCAAGATCTCCAGCATTGCCTATTAACCTATGCAATTGATTGGTTCTTTCATTATCAGACTTGTTATCATAAATCAATTTGCTCCCTTCCATATGACCCCAACCCAAGGTGTCCACAAATACTTTTTCCAACATTTGACCTCTTTCGGCTTCTTCACCGCGCAAACCACCAGCTTTGGAGGCTTTCACTTGATTACCAATTCTTCCCAATAAATCATCAGACCAGCCTTGTTTGGTTAAATAAGTAATACTCGCCATAAGCATGGCTTCTTGATCACGGCCTAAAGTTTCGCCTTTTTCTTTGGCGGTTAATAACTTGGTCATATCGCCAAACGCCATGCCCACAGCTTGTTCTCTTTCTATACCATTATAATCTTCCATTTTTTTCTTAATTAAAGATTTAAAAGCCGTGGCCGGTACATGGTGACCATATCTTTCAAAACTGTATTGATCATCGGCTTCGTCGGTTAATTCTTGCTTGGCAATGCCAGAATGTTCAGCATAATATTTTGATTCAATAGCGCTTCTAGCCTGAAGAGCACCAGCAGATTTACCCAAAGTTTTTCGAATATCTTCTAATCGGCGCAATTCTGCTTTTGACTGTGCCTGATTTACATTATTTTTTGTGGCAACAGCACCAGCCAATTTGCCTTTTTCCTCATTAATTTGTTTAGCATTTTCTTCCTTAGCTTTTAAATCGGTTAAACCAGCACTAAAAATATGCTGTAAATCGGCTTGTTTTATTTTATCAATAAATTTATCGGCAGCCTCGGTAAAAATTTTATAAACTTCTTCTTGTTCAAAAAACCCTCTCGGCCCAGCTAAGCCTAAGGCTTTTTCTTTCATTTGGGTTTCAGCAGATTTAACACCAGCTTCTTCACTGGCTAATTCCAATTGTGACCTAATTTGTTGCGCCATGCCAGACTGTATTCCAGGCGATTTCTTGCCAGCAAATTTTGGAACCAATTCAGCTCTTAACGCAGAAATCTTTTGTGCAATTTGAGCTTCAGCCATTCCAGGGTTTTGTCTAATTAAAGCAGTGCGCAATCCTTGTTCGCCATTTTCCACATAAACTTTTTTTAGATCTGCATCTTCTCTTCTTGCCTTAGCTGCAGCATACTCCGGCGATTTTTCGTCTGCTTCTAACTTTTTTCTGGCAGTCAATTTATCATCAACTTTTTTTAAATCTATTTTTTTTGCTGGAATAATAGGATCATTTTCTATGGCTAATGTAGCTCTTCCGCGTAAGTCGTCATTTGTTGTAGCATTTAATTCGTCTTCTTCTTTCATTTTAGCTTCGGCAATGGCTATTGCTTTTTCAGCATCAATCAAAACCCGTGGTTTTTCCACTTTTCCTGTTCCTTCTTCAACTGCTTTTAAAGCTGTAGTTGCTGCTGCCATTTCAGTTTCAATCCCTGCCCTTTTAGCCCCAGGTCTTTTCATCTCTTCTTCCAAAGCATGTACTGCCCTACTTTTTGCTAAAATATCTTCTTTCCAGGCCTTATAACCGGAATTAGGATCAATCATAACGCCTTTTTTTACGGTTTCTGCCGCGGCGATTTCATCTTGAATCGTTTTTCTTACACCAACATGTCTTTCTTTTTCTGTTTGTAAATCTGGTTCTACTACATCGTAATGCACTTTACTTAAAGCATCAATTTCAGTCGCCAAAGCACCTCTATTTCCTTCTAAGTTTTTAACTTCAGTTGATTTAGCATCTTCATCAATTTGTCCTTCAATTTCTTCTTTTTGTGCCAATTCATCTCTGCCTTCTTGTCTGTTTAGTCTTTTTCTTTTGTTAATTACAGTATCTTTTTCAATTTGTGCGGTTTTGGTAGTGGTTTCTGCAGCTGTTACTCTGGCCACCAAATCTTCACTAATTTTATAGTATTTAGTAGTGGCTGTATCCTTAGCCCCTTTTGCTTCCTGTTCACTCGCCTTCTTCTCCTCTTCTGCCTGAATCACCCGAACATAAGGATTCACATTTGCCAACTGTGCTAATTCATAATGAGCTGCTTCTTTGGCCTGTGGAGTAGTGGCCTGATCAATTTTTAATCTTACTTTTTCCAAAGCTTTTTTGGCCTCATCAAAATTAACTGTTAATTCAGCATTTTTTAGAGCTTCAACAATGGCTTTGGCGCCTGCTTCTTCTTGTTGGGCTGTGGCAATCCGCGCTACATATCCAGCACCAGAAGTTGTTTGACCCATAAAGGCCTTGGCTTTCTGGCTTTCGGCCTCATGTTCGGCTTTGGCAGCATCAAAATCCCACTTAATTTTCTGGCCTCTAATATTGGCGGCCAAACCTTCACGGTCGGCGCGAGATAAATTCATTGGCTTCCCATTTTTGTCTAACCTTACCGGAAGATCAACTTTATTTCTGGTAACATCCTGAGCTAATTGTTCAACCACATCACCTTCACGTTTAGCAAGCTTCTTACCCTCTGAAGTATTTACAGCGAAGTCGCTGTTACCAAGCCTGGCCCTGCCGGCATTCTCCTGTTTTAATAAATCATCCAAGGCTTCCTTCTTTTGGGATTCAGTCATTCCTGTATTATCTTCAATAGCTTTTACTGCCAGTCTATTTTCCGCACTGCTATTCCGTAAAGCATTCACATCTGCCAATTCGCCATATTTTGCCCGATTGCCGCCTTGACCTAAAAAGCCTTTATAAGCCTCGGCTTTATCCGCGTTCAAATCCGTAAAACGCACTTCTAACAATGACAAAGCTTCTCTGTCAGCCTTGCCCTTCTCTGTCTCTTCTCTTCTTTGTTGTGAAATTTTACTTCTAGCCTCAACTTGATCATGAGCAGATTCAGCAGCATATTTATGTTCGCCAGAAGCTGCTGCGCCTCTGCCAAGCGCCACGCGGGCAATGCCACCTTTATCATAAGCCCACTGGCCAATTTGATCCCTATAGGTTAAATTTTCTCCACGACGCATGGTTTTTTTAGTATCTTCTGTTCGCAATTTATTTTCCTTTTCTGTATCTTCCAATATTTTCTCTCTCCTCAACCTGCCATAACTTCCGAGCAAAGGGAATTTACGCAAAACCGGAGTAGTGGCGCGCATGGTATTTATGCGCTTGCCCATAATTTTTGCCGTATCCGTAATAGGTGAAAAAAATCGTTTGGCTCCTCCCGCCAAGGCAGCCTTACCAAGAGAAGTAGCTTCACTCTTGACTTTTCCTCCCAAAAACCTAGCTGTAGCAAAACCAGTAGCAAAAGCCAAAACTCCTGTACCAATTTTTACTCCCTGAGAAACCATACTACCACCTATCACACCCATTTCCTGAACTTTTTGCAGACCGACCAATAAAAAGGCCACGGCTATAAAAAAACTAGCCATGTTTTCCCAACTACTTACTTCCGCCAAAGTGGCAGCCTGTTTAAGTGGCCCTGTACCGCCTGTAGAATCACTAAAATTAGCATTTAAACCATATTTTGTTTCTGAAGCGGCATCCATTTGAAAAGCCGTTGGCATACCTTTCTTCATATCAGTAGCCGCATCGCCCGCGCCCATGGTGGCAAAAGTAAGCCAGAGGAAAAAAACCATTACTGGTGCCACCAGCACATGTTTACCAAATTGTTTCCACCACTCCTGCGCATATTGCTGAGTTTGAGGAAGCACTTGAGCAATAAACGCTATAGGCGATAAAATTATTAAAACCCACAGTACCACTACTCTAATCAACATCACCACCATATAAGTACCCATGGTTACCAAAGTTACCACAGCAAAAAAACAAGAAGCCGCCACTGCCATAAATATTTGAGCCGTTATACTTCCTTCTGCACCTGTTAAGGTGCCACCAGCAGTGGCCATCTTCAACATGGCATCCATGTGAAATAGTGAAATAAGATTACCACCAGCAGTGGCAGCTACAGCATTTAAAAAAGTAATAGTGAAAACATGTGCAATATCTATAACCAAACCACAAATTAAATTACTAAAATTAATAAACACGGCTGCGAAGACAAACTTAACCAAAGTTTTTTTCCATTCATATTGTTCAATACCTAAAATTGTGCCAATGGCAATAGCCAACAAGACCACCACAAAAAACATATTAGCCACGTCACGCACCATGGCCCAACCAAGCAACACTACTGGCGAATCTATAAAGCCGTTATAACCAGCTGCTTGAATAAAAAATCTTAAAGCAAAAATCGCCAGCTGAATGCAGAGCTGAGCAATCCAAAGCATTAAAGCAATAGTGGCATCCACCAAATATTCAGCACCAGTACTTACTAATTCCACTGCTTTAACATTTGGCGCCAAAACCAACCAACCTAAAACCAACACTGCCGTCAACACCAAAGACCACTGCCAACCCTTTTTGGTTTGAGGGAGAAGAGTTTTGAATAATCTTTTAATTTTTACTTTAACACTCATGCTATTTATTATCTGCTATTTGTTAATTATTATTTGCATTATACCACACTATTTCTTCTTCTCATTTGGTATCACAATAATCTTTGATTGAAAATAAGTCCAGGCGTTAATTTTTGTTGGATCACAATTTTTACTACTATCATCGCCATAACAGCCTTTAGGATCATTACAATTACACCAACCCCAGTTGTCCATTAGTTGAACTTTGGGTTGAAAAACACACACCATAATCGCTGAAGGACTTTTTTCCCGTATGATCTTTTTCTGATCCTCATCTAAACTATTAACAGGGGTGGTAGCAGTTTGATTATCACAAGCATAACCATGTTCAATTTTGAAATAATTTGCTCGGCAAGTGCGCATAATATCACCAAAACTCTGGAGAGTATCATTAGGTAAACGACCACAAGTCGCAGCTGCGTCTATCCCCAAGCAATCTGAATTATCATTACAAGTTATTTGTTTGTCTTTATTACCAACCAAGCAGTGTTTTACCGTAAAATTACCACCATCATCATTTGATTCACAAATTGGCTTATTATTAAAGTAATAACCACTAATTCCTTGACCATAAATTGGCAGATCATCACCCCAATCTATCATTAGTCTACGTAAAGGCATGCGGTTTTCATCAGCAAAACCATAAAATTCCACCATGGCGTTATAAGTGCCTATTCCTACTAAATTATCCGCATCAGTTAAGCCATTTTTATTTAAATCCTCTTCAAAAACATTGGTATCACCAGCATAATGAGCCCCAGGTAAACCATTATTTTTATTTACTGTAAAAGTATTCGGCATCCAAGGAGTACATTTAACGGCCACCCCAGAAGTATTACTACTAGGTAAACAATTAACTAAATTAAGTGAATAAATTTGCGGCGGTAAAAGCTTGGCGAAAACACCAGAATTACTAGCAGCAACATCCACATCGCCACCACTGACAAGCTTTAATGTATTATCATTACGTTTAACCACATAATATTCTTTAGCAAATAACTGGTGAAGTATTTCTCGGCCGTTAACACCGTTTAGAGTACCAAGGCCGGTGATTACATTATAGTAAGGACTGGCAGTATTATCAGCCGCACTGGTAACTGTTTGGCCGTTAGCATCTAATATTGGAACCATTAAACCGGAACAACCTAAATAATAACTTGCTGCCACGTTAATTAAGCTGTCAGTTGCCCATAAAATTTGACTGCAAACAAATGGATAACCTGCTGCTGCCGGATCCATAAAATTATAATCAATAATTGAATCCTGGTTATGTACTAAATCAGAACCCTTCAAACTTAAATTACCAAACGGACGGCTGACACTGGTGTTATTTAACAATGTAGTAGTGGCAGCACCAGCTAATTTTAAAGTCAAAACATCTGCAGCATTTTTCCACACTCTATTAGTCCAGGCTTTGTTGGAAACAGGAATGCCAGAATAACTAATTGGTTGGTTTTCATTATAAACTTGCACATATTCTGTACAACGAGGATACAAATCGGCGATTACGCCGAGGTAAGGGTAAAGAACATGATTAAGCGCGTGGAGATTATTATTTGTAAGACTATTAACAGGATTAGAAAACGTTCCACCTTCGCTTCTGGAAAATAGAGCTTTACCTCTATTCATTTTAGCTAAAGCAATAAAATTATTATTAAGCTTGGCACTCCAACCACTGTTGAAGTAGGAAGGATTGCTACAACCAAAACCCGCATAACAATTAAAAGCAATATTATCATATACCTGGTCTTTGTAACCACTCTCAAAAGTTGAAAGATCTAAATTATTATCTGAATCAAATTTGAATAAAGTGGCGCGATAAAAACCGTTAAGACTCCCCTCATACGCAGATGCAGTCTGTACACCACAGTCTTTGCCAGGGTCAAGTCCGCTAGGTAGATTATTATATTTATTGGCAGTATCCACCGCTAATCCTGAATCTGTAGATTCTATATTTGGACATTCCAATTCATTACTAATAATACTACCAAATCTATCTGAATTTATTGAACTTGGATTACCTTCATATTGGTCGTTATCATCAACCACTACACCAATCACCAAATGATTATCATTCTTATTTTTTGCATAAAATGCCACAGCAGTAACGTTCCTTGGAGTTTCTGGAGTGGTGTGTATATTTAAATGAGCTGAACTAAAATCTAAAAGAAAAGTATAAGTAACATAACTCCAATTTGGAGAACGACGGTCAATACTATTTGGTTCAGGAGGGTTTAAATAAAGTGAACGCAAACGATCCACATCAATTTTTACATTATCTATTAGAGCAAAACTTCTATCACTACCAGTAAAGCGTGTACCCTTATAAGAATAGGGAGCCAAATATAATGCCTTAAGATCTTTTTCATTAACTTTTTTTGTAGCAACATACGGCTTTGAAGCTACCCCAGTAAAATCATTAAAATAAGAATCACCAAAGCCCATTAAATTAGTAGGGGCACAACTACCACTACTACTACAGGTTACAGTCTCTTTCTCACTCCACTTCACTGGATCATGCGCCAACAGCACTTGAGCCGTGGGGCTAATTTTTAGCCAGGAGTAGGTTTGGAGGTAGGTGTAGAAAGTATTACTTTTGTCGCTAGAGTTGACTTTCTTTGAAAAAGAATCAGCACTTAGATTATTATTACACCAACCCAAAACAGATTTTGTATAATCCTCTTGGGGATCACCATATTGAAAAGTACTCGTGTCATTACAAATTTGCTCTGTAAATGGGTTAATCATCCAAAAAAAGTTATCTTTATCAAACATCGAAATAAAATGACCTTTAGTATTTTTATCAGTACAATCAAGTGCAGAATTGACATTTGAATCCTGAAAAATTGAAGGAACAAAACACTTATTCAAATAATCATAAGCCAAATTAGCATAAGCTTCCACTTCTGGAGATGGGTCATTTAAAAAATTTGCTTTAGGATCAAAAGAGTTTTTTTTGCTAAATTCCTCTGACCATTCCTTATTAGGATCATATTTTGAAGGATCAAAAGCACGTAAACTTCGCTGTGTTCTAAAAGCTAAATATTGAACAAAAGCATTATCAGCTGGTTCAAAAAAATGGTTCGGCTGTCCAAAACATTCTGTCTTTATATTTTCCACCCATTCATAACACACACCAGGAGTACCAGTATATGCTAAACAAGTTATGTACTGTTGTCTTACAGGAATAGGTTCAACCTTGCACCATTCAAACCGCCCCGCTACTGATGAATTATTATCATATTTAGAAGGATTTTCTCTTGGTGGAAAATAACTCTCTATCAAACCATTCCCTTTTCCATCCTTTTCCATTTTCTGATTAATATCAGAAAAATTTTCATATATTGGTGTAAGTAATCCATATAGGTTTACCATTCCAAAATTTTTCCAATAACTCTTTTCATAACTGAGCGGCGCCGTAGAATTGGTGCAGTATACTTCTCCAATACTAGGATTGGCATCTATACCAGTAGTATAGCCAAGATTGGGATTGCCATTTATATTGTCGGCAGTACCGCCAGCTAAATCTAGTGGAAGCCAGGTGAGACAAGGAAAAATTATTTTGCCAGTGCTGTCTGTGCCCAACGGATGGCTTAGATCATTTTCTAAACAATAACCAGTTGTTCCTTTATATTTATCTATGGAAGACTCTTGCGCGCAAACACCATTGGTATTATCACCACTATTACAGTCAGTATCTACTAAACAAGCAAAACCATCTTTATTTCCACCAGTACAAATACCCTGAGGCCTTACATCAAAAGGATTTTTTAAAGTTGAATTATCAGGCCAGTAATCAGGCAATACTCCTTTGTAATTAATTTTTTCATATTGGCAAGAACAGTCTACATTGGCTTGACAAACATTTACTCCTTTATAATCATTTTTTATATTAGTAAATTCTGCGCGCCAACCCCCCTTATCTGGTGTATTCTTAAACCATTTTTTTCCATTTTCTACGCCATTTTTAGCATCATTAACTTTGGAATCTACCACCAAAGATTCAGGAAAAGGTGAAGTGGCTTCAGGATGAGATTTACAAATACTCTTGGACCAAGCAGAACTAACCACCGCTTTTTCAACACCAGTATTTATATCAACTATACCAACATCAGCAAATGGACCATCTAATGGATAAATACAACTTCCGTTATAACAACGGCCGCCGTTATCTATGCCACAAATACCTTTAATAGAATTACCTGAACTATCTATACAATTGGCATTATTGGAATCTGAATGAACTAAATAAAGTTTATTACTTGAAGGAAAACTAACTGCCCGATCAGTTGCCAAATTATAGCGATTCAACAGCGAATAACCAGAATAATCTGGTTCAGCCCAGCCCACCGCGCGCCCTACATAAAAGGCTTCATCCAACAAATTATTATTTGTGGTGGGGAGAAAATTATTGCAATAACCGTCTGGGGTAGTTTGATTGCACAAACCAAAATCTGAACAATATTTAATGGTTTTACCAGTTTCGGTTTGCAAATCAAAAGAAGTACGGCAAGACAGCCATTCAGAACATTCACGATCACGCCTTACTTTTAACAATAAATTAGTGTCAAGCTGGCCAGTGGTTACCGGAGGAACTGGTAAAAACCGCTCTGGCTTGGTAGCGGCCGAGTTGGCATAAGTAGCCCCACTATTATAAATTTTATTGGGATCCTCAGTGCGGTTAAACAAAACGCAGCCCCTAGTTTCGCCCACTTTATTATTACAACCATTTATTTGATCTGACGCTTGGTCTACTAAATCTTGGCTATAAATTACATAGTAAGGCTTACCAGTGGGATCTTGTGCAGAAGTAGCCACCGTGTCCAAGAGCTCGGTACAAGCATTATTGGCTTCGTCACATTCCCCTACATTGCCTTTATAACTACTAGTATTACCATTAGACCAAATACCGTTTTCAATATTATTTTGCAAATAATTATCATAACAAGGAACCGGATTTGTTTTCTGACAAGAATTCCCTTGGCCACAGTCATCATCAACGCGACATAATTGGGCAGAACCAGAACTGCAATAGCCTATATCTTTCTTAAACCAACCATAAGCTTGTGTTGGATTAATTGGATCATGTTGTTTGTAATAGCAAAGACTGTTGCCGGTTTGTAAAGGATCTTTGAAATAAAAAGTATTGGCTCCATAAGTATAACCGCTGCAACCAAGCAAACCACTGCGGCATAAAGTTCCTTTAATTCCAGTAGTATCATTGGTTAAATAATTAGCCGGATTATTTTTATAATACACGTCAGAAAATTGATAAGAAGTGGTATCAGAATTCGGCAAAATATGATTTTCCTGACCAAATTTTTGACAACCCAATTCAGCTTGCGTGCAAGTGAGTGGTGTACTGCTGGCTAAATTATAAGTGGTTAAGAAAATTGGTGTATGATCAGAAGTATCTGCGGGAATAACTATGGTGGAAGTAACTACATATAATTCACCAGTATCGGTTGAAGTGGTTGGCTCGGTGTGACCACCAGAATGAAATGAATTAAAATGTATAATACCCTTGGTGTGATCAAAAGCAGGATTGATAGTATAATAATCTGGAACACTCACTGGAGCTTGTGTGTAACCAGTAGGACTTACTAAACCCTGGACAAAACAACGATCTTCTCCAGGTAAAACTGTACAACCATAGGTTCCATTATCACCCACAGTAAATGAACACTTGGGAGTTGTAGAAGTAAGCCTGCATTCAGCATTATAAAGCTGTATTTGTTGATCTAGTGGATTACCAGAAATACGGTTATGCGAATCATAAACCGCGGTACAACCCACTGCCTCAGGCCGACACATTTTAGCAAAACCAGTTAAATTTGCTTCAACATTCTGTTTATTAATAGCAGAATTTACCACATCAATATAAGCTTTACAACCCAAAGCCTTGCCTGGATAAGGAGTTTTAGCATTACCTAAATCTTCATCAGTGGTGCCAAAACAAGCGCCCGGAGCATCAGCCCAAAATGTTTCCCCAGTAGATAATTGAATTAATGATTTCCAGCTATCTTTAATTAAATAAATATTGCCTGGAACTTCGGTCAGCCGTACATTATCAATATAATATGAGCCGCCTACTCCTGGAGAACTAACTAGACCAAAATATAACTGAGCAGGAGTGGTGCTGGCACCGGTAAACTCCACTGGCCCAAAATGATAATTTTGCCATTCACTGCCAATGGTGACTGAAAGCGGTGTTTGTGCTTCTTGATTGTAAGTAAATGCTCCTACTTTATCAGTAGCTTGTTTAAAATAAATCTCAATATTTTGTGAAGTGCCGCGCGCCCA
The DNA here is from genome assembly GCA_903837125.1 of Candidatus Magasanikiibacteriota bacterium. Taxonomy (GTDB): domain Bacteria; phylum Patescibacteriota; class Patescibacteriia; order Magasanikbacterales; family UBA922; genus CAILTG01. The sequence continues at coordinate 61,034 of CAILTG010000055.1, forward strand.
AAAAGACAATTCATACCAGCCCTGATTATTTAAACTCCCGGCCGGCAATTGCCGATTTACATCATCTTTTATTTCCAAAGAATGTCCACCCGCGTAAATTGATTCTGGAGATAGAGTTACTCCTGACCACAGACTTAAAGAACTAGTGGTTTCAAAATCGTCAATCTCAAAAACATTTCTAGGACTGTTACCATTATTACCTTTATAAGCACGACAACCATTAAACTCTGCTAAATTATCAGCTGGACCATTACAGGACAATGACTCACCAGGCCGAGAAATTGTCCAATAAATACAAGTACTGCTGGCATATTGTCCACCATTATAGCAACGCTGACAAGTATTATTGGCACGATCCCAATAGCCTTGTTCATCCGCGCAAGAGGGAGAAACAAAATCAATTCTACTTTCCTTTAAAAGAGAATCCGAATATAAATGAGCAGCTGTTTTGCGCAAAGGATGGCAAGCTGGGTCAACGGTTACTGTTTCACTTAATAAGCGATAAAAAACTTCGCCATTACTATTATAAAGTGCCCGACAATTTGGGGCATCATCAGATAAACTAGAATAAAGCTGATTATTATAAGCAAGAGCATTGCAAATATAATTATTATTAATCATTTTTTCCGGACTATAATCCACATAAGCTGGTGAACCTAAAGGAAATCCTGACCAGATAGTGCTGTTAACTTCGGCTTTAATTAATAATAATTTGTCTGCGTTTATTTTAAGCATTTTGTGAGTGCGCAACACATAGCCTTCTTGTTTGGAACCTTCCCAAGAATAAAAAGTTCCTTCATTACTGCCAGTTGGCCTTTCACAATAACGCAATTGACTATAATATTCCAAACCTTCACCACCAGCCGCGGCAGCATCAATATTTGTGAACTCATCACAACCAACAAACTCTTTACTGCAAATCTGTTTACCCTGTACCATATTGGTTTGCGCAACAATAGGCACAAAATAAAGCGGAAATTTTTGTGGTTCAAAATCAGTGCTTTCTTGTTTAAAAGTATTATAACCAACGCAATTGGCAGCACACTTATTAATATCTTCAGCTACTCCAGGAATCATTTGTCCACCATCTTTTGGCTGATAGGCCAGACAACCAACTTCTTCTGGTAAACAGGCGCGAGAAAAATTATCACAACGAGGTTCAGTCGGAAGTAAAGCTAATTCAGGTTTGGTTTGCGGCCAAACAATTTCTTTATTCGCAGAACGAGGATCAATATTATAACACCCCAAATAATCCGGAGCTTTTTTAATATAAACCAAAGCGCCAGTATCATAATTATTTACATAAGCACCATCACCATCTAAAATCGCCGGATAAAAAGAACTACAGCCATCATTGGCAGCATCACATATATTATTATCTGCTATAAAATTTTTATTAAAATATGATACTTGATTCCGACCAGCAAGCTGGTAATTCAAACCTTGCACTTTTGAACTGGGCAGCCAACTATCACCCACTTGCTCTTGGCTGTAAGCAGTACAACCAACATCATTGGCTGTGCACTGGCCATAATCTACAGTACGTGATAAATAACTGGGAGTAGTTCCATCAATAGCAGTATAAGTTTTACAAGTATTATAATAACTTGGACAAGTAGGAGCGTCTAAACGCCAAATATTACCTTCTTTTAAGCAATAACTATGATAACCACCCAGACAACCGCCTTTATTATCCTCTTTTATACAAGTAGACAAATCCGCGCATTCGGTTTGTCTAGTACCCAAACCAGAACTTTGTGTCCTTTCGCCAATCACCGCTGATTCGCAAACAGCCTCAGGCGATTTTAACAGCCAATTAGGATCAATTAAATGACAATACTGATATACCGGGTCGCTACTTATTTCTACTTTACCATTAACATAATAACAATTATCATAATTATCAACCACTGTTTTCAAAGTCCAAGCCGCCAAATTATGGGGGTCAGCTTTGAAAGCTGCCAACTCAAAACCTAAAGGAATAATTCTAGCTTTTCTTAATTTTTGTAAATTAGAATAACAATAGCCGCGACTATAACAATTTTTGTCAGTATTATCCGACACTCTACTGGGAGAAATTAAAGGCCAATCAGCATGCAATAAATCCTCTTTTTTATCCATGGCTTGTCTAATAGTCATTGCCGCCGCCCCATTGCTGCCACGGTTTACTGCTGTAGCAAAAGGCAAATCCATTACACAATTATCAGGATCATTTGAGCTGAGGTCACAGCTAGAAAACTTGGTAACAATTCCATAATCAATAAAACTTTTATTAGGCACGGCCGTATAAAAGAAACTAAAAGCATTAGCCACTGCTTGCTGTGTTTGCGCCACATACTCACTGGTGTAAGAATTGAGCACTGGGGCTTGTTCGCCTGCTCCACTGCCACTACTATCAAACAACCCTTTGCTTAAAAGTTTATTTAACAATTGGCTTACCAAAGTGTTAAGAAAAACCGAACCGGCCATAGGCAATATCTGAGCTGACGCAGCCCCATAAATTCCGGCTATTTGTTGATTGCTTTCTTTGCCCTTTTCTTTGGCAGTCAAAGCTGTAGATTCTGTTTTAATTATATCGCCAGGGGTTTTTATATTACCGGAAATAAGATCAGTTAACGGCTTAAAACCCGCAGCTTCTAAACGTTGGCTAGTGGCGCCAGCTACTTCAGTGGCTTGCAAACGATCTATCTGAGCCTGAGCACCTAAAGCCAAACTAAAATCATCATTAGAAGTTTTTATGGAATTAGCCAACAATTGATCAGCAAACTTTGAACCATCAGCCCCATATTTTTGTTGCATGCCAGTAGTCCAAGCACCCTGCATTTGCTGAAAAGTACAATCTGGTTGCGGACCGTTTTCATTATTTGTACCATTTCCACTGCCATTTTTAGAAGGTTGTTTATACTTCTGCCTTAAACCAACCTGTAAAAAAGCTTGCAATTTTAAATCCGGAGTTTGACACATGTCTAAGCCAAATGGCTTGCCTAACTGGTTAATTAGGGAAGCCGCGCTATTTTCCGCAATACCCACAATATAACTGGAAAAATTTTGCTTAAAAGCCAAAGCACCCTGGCCGTGACCACCGGTAGAGATAAACATGGCTAAATCATAAGATACTTTACGAGCCACATAAGAAGCCATATTTACTAAACCACCCAAAGCTGCGGTTAACAAAGTACTTTTTACAGTATCAGCGGTAGATTTGGCAGCGATTAATGTTTGTGTTCCTGTGTCCTTCGTCGGCATTCCCGGTGTTGCTGCCGCAGTTGCTGCCGCAGCCGCCATAGCCGCTGCCTCCTCCTGTGCTTGAACCGTTTGAGTATTAAAAATAAAACCAAAAAGTTCTACAAATACAAAAAACATTATGAAAATTTTCAAAAATACTTTTTGGCCTTTAAGGTTGTACATAAATAAAACCTGATTTTATTTTGGCAAAATTATTTTTTGGTGGTGGAAACTATTCCCAACACTTTGGCCGCACCTTCATCACTTAAATCTAAATTATTATTTGAACCAGCAGTTGTACTAGTACTGGATTCTTGCAATAACTGAGTAATCATTTGCATTAAAGACTGATCGTCAATTTTAGAAAGTGTGTCAGTGGCAATTTTACCGGTGGCCAAGAGCATTTCCCGCACAGTTTTAGGATCTTGTAAATCTTGTTTAAATCCAGAAAAAGCTCCATTATCATTTGTGGCCACAGTTTGATTAATAATATCCTGTGCTGTGGCTACGTTGGCCAAAGGACTACCCATATCAATAATAGTGGAAGAAGGAGAAGCAGTGGAAGAAAGTACGCCTTCTGAACCTGGATACTGCGCTCCAGCTGTACAATTTTGATTATTTGCCGCACATAAGGGATTTAAATTTTTAGCAATTTTTTCTTTATCAGACATATTATCTGAAGCAGTGGACCATAAATAAGGGCTGGTATGATAAACATAAATTTCATCATAATCGGTCAAGCCATCATGATCAGTGTCAATATATTTTAACCGTAAAACAGGATCAGTAACTGAAGGAGATAATTGGCTGTCTAAAAGTGGTTTATAAGCAAAAGGACCATAAACACGATTACGTATTTGAAGTAATCCCAAACCCACGGCTAAAATACCAAAAATCAGCAACAAAACAAAGCCTGTTTTCTGCTGTCCAGTTAAAGCCTTTCGCCTTAGATCGTTTTGATCCATAAGCTATATTTGCTAATGCGCATATTATAGCAAATTTTTAACAACTTAACAACAAAGAGTGGATAAGTCCACCACAGCTGAGGCTGTGGTTAATTTTCAATTTACAATTTACAATTTTCAATCAATTTTCAATGACCAAACTACCAATTATATTCCCAGTTTCTCTATTATTTTCTTCCACTGTTCCACATTCAACTCTTCGGCCCTAATTTTTTCATTTCCAGTCACTTCTAATAACACTTTTTTAACACTTTCTCCATTTATTTTTAATCCTTTGGACAAATTACCCCATAATTGTTTACGTTTTTGCGCAAATCCCAACTTTACCACCCGAAAAAAATCCCCGCCCCTGCCAAGGGGAGGATTAAAGAGGGATTTCGTCAAATCAATATGTAAAATCGCCGAATCAACCTTCGGTTCTGGCCAAAAATTTCCTTTGGTTACAATATCCACAATTTTCGGCTCTCCATAATATTGAACTGAAACTGCCAAAAGAGACATGTCACCGGGCTTAGCGCAAATTCTCTCCGCGACTTCTTTCTGCACCATAATAGTGATTGATTCGGGTTTGTTTTCTAATTCTAATAAAGTTCTTAAAATTTGAGAAGTAATTTGATAGGGAATATTGGCCACGACTTTAAAATTGGAAATTGGAAATTGGAAATTGGAAATTTGGGCAAGTGCATTGCCCCAGACTATTTCTATATTATCATTTATCATTTTATCATTTATTTTTTTGGTTTTTAAAATATCATTCCAATAATCTTCTAATTTTCTTTCTATCTCCAATCCAATCACTCTCCCCGCCCGCTCCGCCAAAGCAAAGGTTAAAATCCCAAACCCAGAGCCAATTTCTATTACCGTGTCATTTTTATTTATATTTGCTACCTCAATAATTTTTTTTATTGGATACTCTTGAATTAAAAAATTCTGACCGTACTTTTTTGATGGTGTTAAATTATATTGCTGACAAAGTTCTTTTAATTTTGCAGGAGTCAAACGCATACTAATAAACAAATTGATAATGTCATTGCGAGGAGCTCGCGCGACGAAGCAATCTCACGCGTTGATTGTCTGGTAGCTACCATACCATTGCCTGAGATTGCTTCGTCAGCCGATGCGAATCGGCTTCCTCGCAATGACAGATAAAAACTTTTTTTTAATTAAAAATTATTACTCTTTTTTTAATCCCGCGCTTGTATACTTATTAGAAGCATTCCAAAGTAACCATCCTGCATTCGGATATTTTTCCACCATATCTATTTGTTCACGAATTTTAACACCATCTGAATACACTGCTCCCATATCAAAGGCTTGCAACCAAGGCCGAACTTTAGCGCGTTTGTCGGTAAAAAATGGCAAACCTTTTTTCATACCATTATCAATAATTATTCCCGGTATTTCAGCGGGATTGGCATGGCCATACGACCCTTTGGCATAATGCGAAGGGTACATCATCGGACAAATATAATCTATAACATCCACCGCATCTACTAAACGCTGACCAATACCCATGTCATCTTTTCTTTCCATTACATAACCAAACATATCAAATGATAACCAAACCGGATAAGTGCTTAACTCCTGACTTAAATAACTATAAAACTGGCCCATAATTTCATATTTTTGTTTATCCCCTACATTATAAACTACATTCGCCATGTTACCGTCTGAAGGAAATCGTACATAATCAAAATTAATTTCATCAAATCCCAACTCAGCTACTTCTTTGGCAATAGCCAAATTATAATTCCAAACTTCAATACGTGTGGGATCAACCCAAGTTAGACCCTTGTTATCATGCCATAAACCGCCAGATTTGGATTTAATCGCCCATTCTGGTTTTTTTTCGGCCAAAACCGGATCCTGAAAAACTGTTTGGCGGGCAATTACATAAATATTATGCTGATGTAATTTTTCTAGCAATTTTTTAACATCACCCAAACGATTCTCTTTAGCATTAAGTTTGTTTACCAATGATAAATTACTATCATACAAAATTTTACCTGAATAATCTTTTATATCAATAACCACAGCATTTAACTCTGTTTTATCTATTAAATCAATAATTTCCGTAATTTTTTTAGGATTACCGGCTGAATAGGCAGTTAAATAAACTCCTTTAGCCACTAAAGCTGGAGTTTTTTGACGGATAATTTTTTGTTCAGCCTCGGAGTGAACATTTTGTAAAATTAGATTGGTCTCATTAATTATGGCCAAAGTGTTTTGCCAATAAAAAAACAACCAAAAAAAACATAATACAAAAAAACCAGTAGCTAAAATTAAAAATAAATTATGGTGTACAATCTTTCTCTCTTCTTTTAAATTTTGTTGATCCTCTTTTTCTTCAATCATAACAAAAGATTAAGATTAAGATCAAGACTTCTAACTCAACAAGTCTTAGTCTTAGTCTTAGTCTTAGTCTTAGTCTTAGTCTTAGTCTTCAACTCTCACTTGTCCTTGTCTCAAAATTTTTATTTCTCCATCAACCACACTCACAATCGTCGTGGGAGGATTTTTTGGTAAAATTCCAGCATCTAAAAAAGCATCTGGCAGATATTCTTTATTTTCAAACATATCTAATACGTCATCTGAATAATAAATATCTCCCGAACCGGCTATGTTGGCCGAAGTGGCCACCAGTGGCCGACCTAATTTTTCACTCAAATATTTTGGCACTTTTGCTGTCGTAACCCGTAATGCCAAAGTACCAAATTTTGATGCCACACCTTTGGCTAACTCATAACTTTCAACACCCAATTTACTGGCTAATTTTTTAGATTTTTTACTCTTTTGCATTCCCACAATAGTTAACGGCCCGGGCCCGCCTTCACTACCGTTTTGACGGGTAAACCAATATTTTTGTGCCAATTTCTCTAAAAGTGGAGTCCATTCTAAATAAGCTTTGGCCATTTCAATTGTAGGTACAACCACCAAAAGTGGCTTATCATCCGGTCGGCCTTTAATTTTAAAAATATTATTAACTGCTTTCTGATTTGTTGCATCACAACCAAGACCGTAACTTGTTTCAGTTGGAAAGATTATTGTCTTACCGGATTTGAGATATTCTGCTGCTTCGGTTTGATTAACAATATTCATAAATTTCTAATTCACCTAATA
>CAILTG010000056.1 GCA_903837125.1 Candidatus Magasanikiibacteriota bacterium
AGGCGGATCCGCCTGGGGCGGAATAAAGTTTGTAAAGTTATAGGAGGATATTTTTTAATCCCCTCCTTGGAATATTATCGACAATCACAGTCTGTAAAATTTATTTTTGGCAAAACTTCGGTAATTAATTTTTTAACTTTATCGGCGTTTTCTGCCATGCGAGCACTAATCATTTGCCAAGTGACAGTTGCTTCATCTTCTCGCCAAGAGTCATAGTCAGTAGACATAACAATAATTTGATAACAAAGACCCAGTTCGCGCGCAATAATTACTTCCGGCACTGTCGACATATTAATAATATCAGCCCCCCAAGCACGAAACATTTTCGATTCAGCCCGAGTTGAAAAACGCTGTCCTTCAATAGTCACAACCGTTCCTCGATCATGATAGTTATAATTTAATTCACCGGCAGTACGAGATAACAAAGACCTAAGCTGATGGCAAAAAGGATCTGCCATCGGTGTATGAACAACTTCCTCGTCATGAATCGTTAAAATACGATGTTTAGTGTTATCGATAAATTGATCAGCAAAAACCAAATCACCTGGTTTGATTTCTTCTCGTAGAGAACCACAAGCAGTCGTCGCCAAAACATGGGTACAGCCCAAAGCCTTAAGGGCCCACAAATTAGCCCGATAGGGTACATTAGTAGGACTAATGCTGTGATTTTTGCCATGACGCGATAACAATACTACTGAGACATTGTTTAATTTGCCACAAATCAAGGCTGAGGAAGGTTTCCCGAATGGCGTATCAGCAGTCACTTCTTCAAAATCAGTCAAAAATTTAGGATCATCCATACCCGATCCACCGATAATACCAATTTTAATTTCTTTTTCCATATAATTAAACTTTTTCATTGTCATAGCTAATCAAATAATTAGCCAGATAACCCCTTGCCTTTAGTTTTTCATATCCTGGCAAAAAACTCAAATTAACCAAGAATTCAATACCAACTATTCTACCACCTAATTGCTCTACCAAATCCACTGACGCCAAGATAGTCCCACCAGTAGCTAATAAATCATCGGCAATAATCACCGCTTCACCTGATTTAATGGTGTCATTATGCATTTCAATGGTATCTAAACCATACTCCTTTTCATAATTAGCGCCAATAGTTGTGAATGGTAATTTACCCTTTTTTCTAACCACCGATATACCAGCACCTAATTTATAAGCAAGAGCTGAAGCCAATAAAAAACCACGAGCATCAATGCCAACCACCTTGTCAATTTTCTGGCCAGTATACCTCTCAACCATTTCATCAATAATAATTCTGAAAGCCTCAGCATCTTCAAACAAAGTCGTCACATCAAAAAACAAAATCCCCGCTTTTGGAAAGTTAATAATTTTTCTAATTCTTTGATCAAAATACTCTCGATATTTTTGCATATTACAATCTTTTTTTTGTTATCATTCGTTTTACAGACAGCTTTAATACTATTAAAAAATAATATACACCTCGTATATTCAAGTATTGAAATTTAAACAGATTCTCATTAATAGAAAGTTTTATCAATTGAAAATAACTTTTTATTCCTGATGAATAAATAAAAATTGTTAAAATTAAATTATTTGTTGACCATCGATTAAATAATTTATTATCCGCAGAAGAGACTGGTTGAATTAGGCAATTTTTATAATATAAGTAGAGGCTAACAATATATCGAAAATTCCCCAAATGTTCTGCCTGAGAATCTTGACCAGAATGCAGTCTATAATTTACTAGTTTTTCTTTAATTACGGCAGTTGTTCCTTTTTGCGACAAATCCAAAACAAAAGGACGATCACACCATTTTAAAAATTTATCCCAATAACCATCAAGATTATTTAATAATGAAACTCTATACATTACAGAATCAAATGAAAAACCAAAATTATCAAAAATAATTTTTACTAAGTCATGCCGTTTATGACAAATTAAAACTTCATTTTCATGACTTTCTGAAAACATTAACATTTTTGAGCCTTCCTTGACTGGGCTAAGGTCAGTCACAACCAAAACCGTTTCATCATCAGCATCTAACAATACGACTTCTTTAGCCAATAAATCAGGATGCATTGTGTCATCATCGTGGAAAACAATTACATAAGGTGTTACGAATTTATATTTAAATATATTATTTAAATTATTAAAA
>CAILTG010000057.1 GCA_903837125.1 Candidatus Magasanikiibacteriota bacterium
ATTTACAGCAATCATAGAACATTAATCGCTGTACACTCTGATGATTTTGCCAAATATCGGATTGGAATGCTCCGTAAATGCCTTATGCACGGAGGGCTTCCATTAGTTTGCACATTAGAGCCATACAGTGAAATCAGGCTAAAATTAGAATTGAGAGGCTAATTATGAACGAAGGCTATTGGGGAAACTATAGGACAGGTCAAATCTTTCTGATAGACGAGCACGAACTATGGATTAGAAGGGGGAATAATGCCGACAAGCTGGGAGTTCCTGAAATTGTGCAGAAGCGATTCAAAGATTACATCATTAAGGAAGACCGAGACCGCTTTTTGTTGTTTATCTTTAGTCATGCTCCTGTCATGCGCTTTCGTGGTCATGGTTCGTGTGTTACGATGGAGTTTAATTGCGCTGATTGGGGGTTGCCGCTTGAGTTAGTCCGCATGTGGGGGAATACTAATGCGGGGGCATTGCTATGGCTCATTATCGTAAACTTTGCCTCCAATGAGGCAATCCAAACCAATTGGGAGGACTTTAAACAAAACAACCCATGCCCTGTAAAATTGAAGCGATAAGGATTTGCTTTCAAGAATTTAAAAGATATAATAAATGAGAGTTGGAATATTGCTTTTCCCGTAAACTAAACAATTGAGGATTTTAAACTGAACTAGAATACAAAATTTAATAATTTTAAGATAGTCTTTATTGACTTTCAGCAGACGTTTCTATCTGAAAACAGCCATTTTTAAACCCAGAGACGATGTTGAAGGTTCGCTCCTTTTGGGCGTTCTTTCACATTCTGGGTTGGGTGCATGGCTGTACCTCAGATAGTGTGTGATTTGAGCACCCTCTTTTTTTGCCCAAATCACAAGTCTGCTTTATGATAATCCTAGAAACATGCTTAAACTTAAAACAGAAAGGATATATAGAGGTATAGAAAAATGTTTTCGAGTCGAAGTGGTAATTTTTAAAACAAAAAATGGAAAGGTAAAAAAATGAAGTTTAGAAATGTCGCAATCGTAGTCGGGTTATTCGTTGCTATGCTGTTTTCCCAATCATTGAAGGCCGCTCAAAATTCTCCATTTGCCAATTCAAATAATTTAGCTTTACATTTTAAAGACAAATTATCAAAAGTATGGAACAACCCATATTCATCAAATGGTGATACTAATCAAGGGGAAATTAAATCAACCAATGTCATTGTGTGCGGTAATTTTGCTACTGCAAGCATGACCGTATTATCCGGTTCTAATAACCCCCAACCTCGGTACTCTACTTGGATAGTTAAGTTTAAATTTATACTTAATTTTGGGAATTGGGAATTGGAAAACTATTCAGTTAGAGATGCTGGTGGATTATATAGTGACTGTGCTAGCGCTCCTGCGTGGCAAGCATACGGCAAGTATTTGATTTCAGATTTGCCTCTTAATAAAGAATAGGGGTACTTTGGATGCCAACGCTATATAGTTATAAAGCAGCAGAACTGGGACTGTGAAAATCTAAAATCGTTAGCAAAGTTAAAGTTGACCATAATATCAACCGATTAAATTGTATTTGACCGGTTAAATAAAAACCATAAATTAAGGAGATGGAAAAATGTCTGGAGAAAAGCTGAAATCAACCAAGTTAATCGGAGATGCTGGTGAATTCTATGTCGCATTTAGCTTGGCGAGGCGAGGAGTCCACCCTGCAATTCTTAGCTCTAATACCTCTGGGGCAGATATACTTGTTACAGATGATGGGGAAAATGTAATTAGTATTCAAATTAAGTCTTCATCAGCCAGAATGTTGCCACGAGTTTGGAAAGTTGATAAAAAACCCAATCCCAGTGATAATTTTTTCTTTGTATTTTTAAATATGTATGATGACGAATCAAAGCCGATTGAGTGTTTTATTGTTCCAAGTCATGATGTTGTTAAATATACAACATGGAATAATGTATGGCATAATTTTAAGATTACGAAAACGATGGAACCAGATTATGCGGAACGCTGGGATTTGATACTTTCCAATCTGAAATCATTGAAAATATGAAGAAATTAATATCAATGCTTTTCGTAAGTAGTCTCTCCATTATGTCGTCCTCAGCGATAAATGCCGATTGTTCTGCTAAAAGTGATGCAGAGGTTGAATATATTAAGACACAAAATGAATCTACTGCTTATTCAAAACCCTATATTGATAAAAGAAAATTTTATGTTACCGAGGGTGGCTATGATGAAAAAAAAGAAGCTATATATTTAAACAAAAAAAATAGGTACGATGGTGAAGCTGTTAGGTTTCAGATACCAGCCAATGGTACCACCACAATTTGCGTAGCAAGGGATGGTGTTGTGGATGAAGTACACCAGAACGAAGAAAAGAAAAGTCATTACGCAAATTTTATCAGAATTTATCATGGGGATAAAACTTTTTCAGAATACTGGTATTTCAAATATAAAAGCGCCAAAGTAAGAGTCGGACAAAAAGTAAAAGCGGGACAAATCCTAGCAATATCAGAGAATCCCGATAATATGATAACCCCTCAAGTTTTCTTTTTTGTGGTTTATTATTTGGTGAAAGGAAAAGATAATAAAATAGAGGGGAAGCCTCTTCCAGTACATTTTATGATTGATGGAAAAATATCTCCTCTAAAAGAAGGTGATATGTTTTAATTGATGTGTTAAAAATTTAACAAAATAACAAAAAGACAAAGAAATGAAAAAAATAATGATTCTTATTGTGGGGTTATTCGTAGTAATAAATGTTTTTGCTGATTCACAAGAAAACAACGAAGGTACAAATTATACTGAGGTACCAATTGTTGGAGCTTTTGGTTTGACCATTGGAGAAGTCGTCCCAGATGATGTGTTGAAAAAAGTTATCCCTGGTAATATAAGAAATATTAACGGGAATACTGTGTATCTAGGAATACCATTACAGGCGAATTCTTTCGCTTTTACATTTTATAGTTTGACAGTTACACCCAAAACCAAAAAGATTGCAAAGATTGAGGCATCTTTTAGTACTGAGGAAAATGATGTTTTACAGGATTTTAAAAAAGATTTCTTGGATGCAATTACCGCAAAATATGGTGTGTTTACTACAGGGAAAGGTAATAAATATGGTAGAGATTATGAGAAAATAGTTTTTATAAATAAAAACATGCCAAAAAGAAAAATCACCATCGCATCAGAAAAAAATTCTCTTCGTATAGAATATGCCGACCTTGATATGTTAAAATCTGAAATAAAATTCGATTTTACAAAAATCTAAATTTTTATGAAATTTATTATAACACTAATTTTATTGTTCACAATAATTATTGTTAATTCTGCTGATATAGAAATTAACGGAAAAATCTATAAGAATTATGAATTGGAAAAGATTTCCGAAGATTATGTAAACATTGTCTATGATGGAGGGGCAAAAAAAATTCTGATACTCTCATTGCCCGAAGAAATAATAAATCAATTAAAAGAA
>CAILTG010000058.1 GCA_903837125.1 Candidatus Magasanikiibacteriota bacterium
AATTTTATTATTGGTTTTCTCTGGTTTTTAAGTGCAACTATTAATTATGCCGACTTTTGTTATACCTGGCAATTAAAAGAGTATCGCTATGATAGATTTAGGGATTTTCTTTCAACTGAGCAGGGGAAAAATTATTTATTACATCATCCATTAATTTGGCGGAGTTTTTTGGCCATTATCATTCTTTTTTGGCCAATTAATGACAATTTAACTGTCAAATACTTTATTATAGCAATCTTTTTAATTGATTTATTATATTACATCTATCTTTATTTTAGACATAAATTATACTTACCAGTTTTCACTAAAAAAGCTACTTTAATTATAGCTCTTGCATTAATCTTAGAAGGTGGTATTTTTGTTTCCACTCATGATTGGGCGCTACCTTTATTATTTCTAATTATTCGTTTTCTGACAATTACCTTAATCATTTTTTTTGTAAATCAACTTACTTATTTAATAAAAAGGAATTTAATAAAAAAGGCCACCAAAAAAATGTGTCTATATCCAAACTTAAAGGTAATTGGTATTACCGGAAGTTATGGAAAAACTTCTGTTAAACATTTTTTGGCTGAAATTTTGTCTGGCAAATTTAGAGTACTCAAAACTCCTAAAAATATTAATACTGAAATCGGCATTGCTCATTTTATTTTAAAAAATGATTTTAGGAATTTTGATATTTTTATAGTAGAGATGGGTGCTTATCGACCAGGAGAAATAAAATTAATTTGTGAAATGGTGCATCCCCAAATTGGAATTTTAACGGCTATTAATGAACAACACCTGTCCTTGTTTGGTAATTTAAAAATCACCCAGCAGAGTAAATATGAACTTTTACGATCAGTGCCTCCACATGGTTTGGCAGTAGTAAATGGAGATAATCTTTTGTGCACTGAATTTTTATCAGAACTTAATTGTCAAGTACAAACCTTTGGATTGGATGAAGAAAAACCTTTAACTTTTCGTATTAAAGATATTCAAATTATTAAGGAGGGTATGAAGTGGTCCGGAATAATTAATAATGAGATAGGCGAAGTGATTACTACAGTAACTGGAGAACATAACGCAATGAATATTGCACCTTGTTATTTGGTAGGAATGTATTTGGGAATGAAACGAGAGGAAGTGCGAGAACAGGTACGCACTTTATCCATGCCGCCAAAAGTTCTGGCTGTTTCAACTTATGGAAATTGTACGCTTATTGATGATAGTTATAATTCTAACCCTAATGGTTTTAGGGCTGCTCTGGTTGCTTTAAGTAAATTTTCTTCTGATCGAAAAAGAATAGTTATTACCAGAGGTATACTGGAACTTGGTGATCGCAGTCAAGAAATTCATCAAGCTATTGGTGAAGAAATTAGTTTAGTGGCCGATGAATTAGTTATCATTACCAAGGATTCAGTGGAACCACTAATGAAGGGAGTGGGCGATAGATACCAGACGCAAATCATTCTTAAATATGACTCCAATGAACTTTTAGAGTATGTTAAATCATTAAAAAATACCAATAGTGTAATTTTAGTAGAAAATCGTTTACCGGCTTTGGTGGTCCATGAAATATTTACTAATTATGAAAGTGTTTAAAAAACCAATCTTCACTGGGTTTGCTCCCAATTTAACTTTAACAGATCTAAAATTGGCCTGTGTTTTTTTATTTTTACCTTGGTACTGGCCCAAATGGCGTAAAGGAGAATACCCAGCAAAAGTTGAAAATAAATTAAAAGAATATTTTGGTGTAGAAAAAGCTTTTGTTTTTGATAGCGGACGTTCGGCTCTTTATTTTGCTTTAAAATCTTTTAATTTAAAAGAGGGTGATGAGGTACTGATACAAACATTCACCTGTGTGGTGGTGGTAAATGCTATAAAATGGGCAGGTTTAAAACCAATCTATGTGGATATTGGCCGTGATTTTAATCTGGATGTAGAAGATTTACGAAAAAAAAACACTACTAAATCCAGAGTTTTAATTATTCAACACACTTTTGGTAAACCAGCTGATTTAAACAAATTGATTTCCTTTGCTAAAGATAATAATTTGTTAATTATTGAGGATTGCGCCCATTCCTTAGGAACAAAATTTAATGATCAATTATTAGGAACTTTTGGCGATATTGGCATGTTAAGTTTTGGCAGTGACAAAGTTCTATCTTGTGTCAGAGGAGGTGCCTTAATTACCAATAACAAAAACCTGGCTGCTAAAATTAAAGAGTTACAAAATCAATTACTTGATTCAACAAAACTAAAAACATTTCAACACTTAACACATTATCCAATTTTTGCTGCCACTAAACCAATCTATAATTGGGGAGTGGGGAAGTTGATGTTGGCTTTGGCCAAAAAATTAAACTTATTTAACAAAATCATCTACTCAAAGGAAAAAATTGGTTTGCCTGTTAATTTTTATCCTGCCAAATTTCCCAATGCCTTAGCCAGTATACTTTATCATAAATTTATTATTCTAGATGAGGTCATTAAACATCAACAAAAAATAGCTGCTCTATATCATGAATCTATTGTTAATTCAAAGATTATTAAACCAGAATGGACCACGGAAAGTATCTGGTTACGTTATACTGTCTTAGTTACAAATCCACAAAAATTACTTCATTTAGCCAAAAGAGAGGGTATTATTTTGGGTAATTGGTATAATTCACCAATAGCCCCGGCCGATGTTAACTTAAAAAAAATGGATTACCAAATTGGTGTTTGCCCCCATGACGAAAAAATTGCTTTACGATGTCTTAATCTTCCTACTGATATAAATATTAATGAACAAGAAGTTAAAAGAATAATAGAGTTACTTAACAAATATGCTTAAGGTAGAAATAATAGAGAAGTGTCAAGTTTGGGAAAATTTTGTTTTGTCACAATTGAACACATTATTTGTTCAATCAGTTAGTTATGCCCAGTTTTATAAAGCTCTAAAAGAAAACAGTTGGCTAGTGGGTGTCTACGATAATGAAACTCTAATAGGTGGTTCTTTGGTTCTTAGTACTCATGCCAAGCGTGGAAACTTTCTTTTTTTACCTTATGGGCCAGTGTTTGGAGTAGAGAATAAGACAGAACAAATTTTATCCGCCTTAACTGACTACTTAGTTGGATTGGCAAAAAAGAATCAATATGATTTTATAAGAATTAGTCCCTTTTTGGCAAATAATGAATTCAATAAAAAGCTATTCCTGAAATTGAATTATCGCCAAGCGCCAATACATATTCTGGCTGAAACTACTTGGATTTTAGATCTTAATCAAACCGAAGAAGAAATATTGAATAAAATGAATAAAAATCATCGTAATTTGATTCGCCGTTGTTTGAAAGAAAGTGTGGTGATTGAACAAAACCAAAATGAACAGGCGACTATTAAATTTAATCAATTGCATGATACTACGGCAGAACGGCATAATTTTCACCGTTTTTCCAATAAATACATTACCGAGGAATTTACCACGTTTGCAAAAAACAAGGAAGCAGTAGTTTTTAATGCTTATTTGTCCGATGGACAACTGGATTCATCTGCAATCATTATTTACTATGGTCAAATGGCAGTTTATCGGCACGGTGCTTCGCTAAACCTAAATAACAAAATTCCTACTTCTTATTTAATTCAATGGGAGGCAATTAAAGAAGCTAAAAAGAGGGGAATGAAATATTATAATTTTTGGGGTATTGCACCGGAAAATGCTTCATCAAATCACCCTTTTAAAGGAATTACTCATTTTAAAAAGGGTTTTGGTGGACGACAACTAGACTTGCTCCCTTGCCAAGACCTACCAATCACCAAAAAATATTGGCTAAATTGGATTATTGAAACGATTCGGAGAAAAAAAAGAGGATTTTAATTAAAAATTATTAAAATAATATTTAAAACATGTTGTTTAACCACCACAAAATCAAAAAAAAGTGGGGGAGAAGGTTTAGAGGTGTTTCACATTTAGGTTCTCTGGACGCAGGCCCATCATTAAGTTTGCATGATTGTGCTTGGCACAAAACTAAAGCTAACCCCTTGTGGAACCAAACTGAGCAAAATTGGAAAAGACGTCTTTATGTATGGACAAGTTTTGTTTGTTTTTTGGCTATTATCATTATCTTACTATTTCACCCTCTTTTTACCATTAAACACCTGCAAATTAGCGGGGAACAACGACTCTCTAAAATTGAATTAAACAATTCTGTAGAAGCGGCCATTCACTATCACAAATTATTCATATTTTCAGCCAGTAATTATTTTTTATTAGACTTAAATGATATTAAAAACGTTTTAAAGGATAAATTTTCTCTTCAAAAGGTAGTAATCAATAAAGTTTTTCCTGATTCATTAAATATTCAAATTCAAGAAAATACTTCCCGCCTTATTTATGATAATGGTAAACAATATTCTTTTCTTAATGATAGTGGGGTGGTCACAGAAATACTTCAACAAGTTGGGGATGATGAGTGGGTTGCTTCAGACACAATTAATTTTGTTTCAACCAACACTTCCACAATTCAATCATCAACTTCTACTATACAGTCAAACCACAAACCTAGATATAAAGACATTTTCAGCAACTACGGCCTGTACCCAATTGTTTATGATGCGAGATTGAAAGATGTGAAATTAAATTCTCCAATGTTAAAAAAAGAAACTGTTGCCGAAATAATTAGTTGGTTTGAAAATATTAGTCAAAAAACAAACATTACTTTTGCTTATCTCATTTTGCAAGATGAATTAGGCACAGCCTCCATTAAGACAGGGGAAGGTTGGGAATTAAAAGTAAGTTTAGTTGATATAGACACCCAATTTAAAACTTTACAGTATCTTTTAAAAGAAAAAGTTAATCGTTTGACTTTAAAATATATTGACCTTCGTTTTAAAGACAGAACTTTTTGGCAATAAATTTATAGTTATATTTCTCAGTAAAGATAATTAAATTGGGTGTTTAGGGTAGGGGAAGTAGTGTTTGAAGTTGACTTGCTCTAGCTATACAGTGTCGCACAATATATCTTATGC
>CAILTG010000059.1 GCA_903837125.1 Candidatus Magasanikiibacteriota bacterium
AATAAAACATTAAATCAGCATATTTTAGATTAAATCTTTTGGGTATCTCTCTCAAAATCTGATAAATTATTTGATTGCATTTCATCTGCACTTCTTTTCTAAAATCATGATAAAGATTAAACTTGTCTAAAATCAAAAAATATTTACTAATCTCTTCGGGCTTAATCTTGTATTTATCAACCAACTTTTTTCTTTGAGAAAAAATTACAGCCTGGCGATTTAATAAAGAATCCAATTCTTGTTCTCTACTATTAACTTTGTTCCTATTTAAATTCTCTATTTCCTGGTTAATTTTTTCCAAAGTTAATTCATTGGTACCATCCCAACTCATTTGAATCCACGAAAATTTATCTAAAAAAATTTCCAGTTCAACTTCTGCCTTTCCCAGTGAGATTAAAATTAATTCTTTTCTAAAATCAGAAACAGCAGTTGGAGAAGCCGGTTGCCTTAAAGTTAAAATATCCTCACTAGAAATTTTATCGCCAATCTCTTTATTTAAAAATTCTCTAAAAAGCAAGGCAAAATAATCATCAAACAAATCCGAAGTATATTCCGCAAAATACATGTTATTTAAACCACACTGTAAAGTTTGCTGATAAACTTTCAACAGCTCAAAATTTTTCATTTCAATAACTTTCTGACTCTTGGCTCGCCGATAATAATCACGCATATTCTGCACGTTTTTTTCGTAAAGCCCACTTATTTTATCCAACTCTTCTTCATTATTTAACCAAGTATCAAACCAGCCGCGAAAAGCTTTTTCTAAATAAGCAGTATCCCTTGCCCACCAGAAAAAATCATCTTTAAAAACAATTACTTCCCAAAATTTAGCGGTGTATTTATGTTCTTCTACGTTTTCTCTCATTAAAGGCAAATAATAAGAAATAGACTGAGGATAAATATGATCCCGTTCATAAACTCGAAGATTTCTTTTTTTATTTGTTAACATACTCATGCCAAATTTCTCCCAAACTTTTAATCACGTCCTCAGCATTAAAAAAAGTGCCATATTTTTCATAAAGCTTGTCCCCGGCCAGACCAGTAAGATATGCGCCTGCCAAAACTGCTGTCAAATTATCATTTATAGTTGTTAAACCAGCAATTAAACCCGATAACACGTCTCCAGTGCCACCTTTAGTCATGCCCACATTACCAGTTTTATTTTCCCACAACTCTTGGCCATTACTTAGATAATCATTACTTCCAGTTAAAACTATCCAAGACTGGTAATACTTAGCCATTTTAAAAACATTTTCCGGCGTGGCATCACAGCCAAATAATTTTTCAAACTCTCGCGAATGCGGAGTAACAATACAATTGCGATGTAATAATCTGGGATCTATTTGCCACAGTGTGGTGGCATCCAACACTATTTTTTTTTCTGGATATTTCTTTAAAATTTTTTCCGCCAATTTCTTATTTGAAGAATTTTCTTCCAATCCTGGACCAATTAAAATTGTGTCCACTATTTCTATAGTTTCCCCAAGTTCCTTACTACCAACACCAATAAAAGTGGCAACTTCACTTTTTAATTGATTTATTAAATTTAAATTACTAACCACCGAATGCACATAAACCATATCTACCACTCGGGAGGCTGTCTGGACGGCCATCAGCAAGGCTCCATGATACTTTTCTGAACCAGCAATAACCAAAAGACGCCCATTTTGTCCTTTGTGACTCTGAGGATTTGGCCTATATAAACGCGAAAATATTGCCCTGTCTACAACTTGCATAATACTCTTATTTTAGCTAAATTAGAGAAAATTTGCAAGATTATATGCCCTTTGTCATCAATGATATAGTAGGCAACAAAAAAATGGCTAAAAAGAGCCATTTTTGAATACTTATTGCCATGCATAATTTAATGCATTATTTATTTATTCAAAGACTTTCTAGTTAAGGGACCAGTACTACCTGTTTGTTGTATTCCATTATTTTTTTGATACTTCTTTAATGCAATAACAGTTAATTTACCAAAATTGTCGGTAATTGAACTACTATAAAAACCCTTATCTTTAAGTTTCTGTTGTAACTCTTTTACTTCACTGCCAACAGAACCAAACTTAAGAAAACTAGAAAATTTTACCGTATCGGAGGGGACTTCAGTAGTAATTGATAAATCCTGAGTTCCATTGCTATTATTAAACTCCTTATCCTGAACAACAGTATCATTGGTTAAACTAACAATAGTGGAAGTAACCTCAATGGTTGAAGAAGCTATTGAACTCATCATTGCCTTTTCTCTCTCTTCTTCCTGTTGTTCTAAAGTTTCGGTTTTGGTTTTAGGAACAACTTTATAATTTTTCCACCACAAATTTTTCTGTTTAGCCACTGCCACAGGATTATAATTACTAGTGGCTTTCTTTACCGTTGTTTTAGTCGCCGCTAACGTAGGAATAGATAAAAATAAACAAAATAAAAACGAAAAAACAAGAAAAATAACTAAACTATTTTTTTTGTTATACGACATAATATTCAATATCAATAATAATTAATAAAAAAATATTATTTCTCGGTATCTGCCCAATAATCTTCCTCTTTTTTATCTGTTTTTTTCTTGTCATCCTGGTTTTTATCAAGAACATCATAGAAATTCACCACTTGATCTGGTTTCAATTTTTGAGGTTGAGAAACAAATGGTTGAGGTTGACTATTATTCATAACCTGTGCCACCGACGCTCCGCTATTAGATACCGGCAAAGATGAATCCACTTGTCCAATTATTTGTGATGAAGTACCTGCAAAATTTCTATTCTTATTTTTTTTCTTCCGTTTTCTTTTTTTCTTCTTAAACGTACCATCGGAATTAAACTGAGGTTGGGATTGTTGTTGTGGCTGTAAACGAAACTGGGGTGGCTGAGTTACAACATTTTGTTTTTCATCAACTCTTGGGTCTTTAATCTGTGAAACCTGTGATGACACAATAGAATCTTGTGTCTGAACGCCTTGACTTATCTGTGAAATTGTTGTTCTCTTAACTACATTCTCGCGTGAAGTCAACTCACCTAAAGAAATAACTTTTTCCGGTTCAACGGGAATTGGTACTGCTTCAATTTTTAATTCTATTTTGGGAGTTACTAAATCACCTTCCTCATCACTTTCTTCATCTTCATTTTCTAAATTACCCATACCGCTCCAACGTAAAATTTTGTCTTCAATAACTTCCCGACGCTTGGCATAACGTTCACGGGAAACTCTAATAATTTTTTCCGCACTGCCAGTTGGTGTGCCAATAGGTGGCATGGTTAGTGCTGAAAATGGCAATGAAGCCACACCATCAATCATTAATTTTAAATAAACCTGATATTTAGCCAAATTCACTATATCTTCTTCCACAAAAGTAGGTATAAATTCTTTGGCCAATATTTCAGCATCAGCGCCACCCACACGAAAGGCCACAATGGTACCCACGTTGCCAAACACGGCATCAGCCACCAATTCATCCAATTGTTTCACATACTGATGAGCCATAATTAAACTTAAACGGTATTTGCGCGCTTCGGACAAAATATTGGCGAAACTTGGTGTGGCAAAATTTTGAAATTCATCAACATATAAAAAGAAATCCTTACGATTTTCTTCTGGCATGTCTACACGTTCCATAGCCGAAAGCTGAATCTTGGTAACCAACATACCACCCAACAGGCGCGAATTATCTTCACCAATTCTACCTTTAGACAAATTCATGATTAATATTTTTTTATTATCCATTATTTCACGGATATCAATAGTGGATTTAACTTGAGCCACCATGTTACGGATAACCGAAGCAGACAAAAACTGACCAATTTTATTTTGTACCGAAGCTACAGCCTCGGTAGCATAACGCTCGGAATATGAAGCAAATTCAACCTGCCAAAAAGCCTTTACCACTGGATCTTTTAATTTACTGACAACTTTACTACGATATTTTTTGTCAGATAACATGCGATTGATGCCGAGTAAAGTAGAACCAGGATAATCAAGTAAAGCCAATAAAGTATTGTTTAAAATATATTCCATTCGAGGACTCCAAACATCTGGCCAAATCTTTTTAAAAATACCCATTAAACCTGCAACAATCAAATGCTTTTGCTCATCGCTTTTTACCTCCAAAATATTAAAACCAATCGGAAAATCAACATCCGCAGGATTAAAGTAAACCACGTCATTAATACGATTAGCAGGAATGTAATTAATAATTTTTTCGGCAAAATCTCCATGGGGATCCACCACGCCCACACCATGTCCAGAATAAATATCATGAAGCACCATATTTTCCATCATGGTAGTTTTACCCATACCGGTTTTTCCAATCACATACATGTGACGTCTCCGGTCGTCTAATTTAATACCAAAACGCCGCAGTTGATTGCGGAAGTTGGTTTCGCCAAACAGACAAACATCTTGTTCATCTGGTACAAAGGCCTTACCATCTTTAATTGTCAAGTGATGAACAGGCACAGCGAGAATTATAAAGTTATCCCGATTTCAACTTCGGTTGAAATCGCGGATCCTCGATTTTGCTCGAAGCAAAATCGGGATAAAGTTGAAAGTTGAAGATAATATAGCACAAAACAGGCAGAAAAACAATGTTTTAATAATTTCTAATTCACCTAATTGTCTAATTCATCTAATAAAAGGCCAAATGTCAAAATTATTAATTAATTTTAATATTTTATTAGGTGAATTAGGTGAATTGAAAATTAGGTGAATTTTTTCTCACTAAACACTTCCGCCTCGTAGGTCTGCACTCGTAACTTCCCTTTCCTCCACTCACCAGAACTCAAACCAGCTTTTTTACACAAAGATGATAAAAACCCCTCTTTGCTAGTTAATTCTTCCCATACTTGTGGTAAATAAGTAGCACTATAATGGCCTTTTTGAATAATCACCCCATGTTTTAATGGTTCCAGTTTATTTAATAAATCAGCAACTGATAAATACTTCAATTCTTGCGGCTGGGATAAAACTGAAACTTCAATCTCAACGGCCTTTAATTCTTCTTCCTGCAAAGGATCAAACCGTGGATCAGCAAACGCTGCACTTAAAACATTATCTATCACGTCCAAATAAATCTCCTGTATTGGTTCAAGATGACCAATGCACCCGCGTAATTGTCCATTTTTGGTTATAGTGACAAAAGTGCCAGAAATTTCTTTTAAGGTCTCAGAAACTTCTGAATCAGATATGGCTAAGGTTTGTTTAGTACTAAAATAATGCTCCAGGGTTCGACGAGCAAGATTAAGAATAAAAACTTGCGATTGCTTGGTCATTATAATTTCAATTATAAATCTATAATTATTTCTTCATTAACCCCTTAAATTCTTCTACCAGGGGTACTGGTTCTGAATCGTACCCGTAATTTAAAGCTGTATAATGAGAAGCCCAATCAATTATCAGTAAATTTGAAAATATTTTTTCTAACGTATTTTTTCCTTTTAATTCTAAAAACTCAACTTTTAAGCCTCTTTTTTTATAGAGATCTTTTGTTATCTCTATTCTTTTTTTGTTTCTTTGAAGATCATCCTTGTCTATAATGAATATAAAACAAAATTTCTTTGATAATTCACTATTGGTAGCTACCACATCCATACCATTCATTTCATTGTGGTTCAATTCTGGAAAAACATTAAAAAATGCCGGAATTTTTCCATTTTCATTAAATTTTATTTTTGAAATTAGAGCTAAACAATAATTTTCTCTGGACGCATAAAATACTGGTACAAAACCTTTCAGCTTTTCTGCCAATTCTTTTCCGGTATTTTCAAAATCAGTTGCTTTCAAGATTTTAGCTAATTTAAATGTCTCTTTTAATTCCTTTTCCAAACCGATTAATTTCATTAAACCGCGCAAACTAAAACCAAGCGCACAGCGTGGTTGAACACCAGTATCCGGCATCTGCACATAAGGAATATTATTTATTTTAGCTTCTGCCAATAATTTTCCACCAACAGCAACAGCGGCAATTGGCAACTTTTTCTTCAAAGCCAATTTCATGCTAGATAATACTTCTTCAGTATTTCCAGAATAAGAACTAAGTATTACCAGTCTTTGTTTTAAATCTATCAACTCTGGCAAACCATAATCGCGATGACTGATAATATCCAAAGTTGGATCTAATTTCTTTAAAATATCAATTGCCAGTTGCGATCCACCCATTCCACAAACGACAAATTTTTTATACTTCTTTAATTTTCTCCCATTAATAATTTCCGGCTCAAACTCAAATTGCTTGTAAAAATTTTTAATTGCGTCTGACATCATATTTTTTTCAGTTAACAAATAACAGACAACAAATAACAAATCTAATTGTTATTTGCTATCTGCAAACTGCTATTTGATTAAAGAATTCCAATCCTTCACAAAACTCTCCAACCCCACATCAGTCATATCATGCTGAATATTAAATTCTGACCAAGATTGATTTAAATTAATTTCTTGATAAGCAATTGATTTTAACTCTGGATGAGAAAAATTTTCTAGTTGTTTTACCGGCCTACCTAAATCAACCCATTCTTTAATTGAACCAGGACTTCCAGTAACAATATCTGAACCAGCAGCAATAACTTCAGCCAACTGCTCTCCTGTGCGAATACTAGCCGCCAACACCTGTACATGCCCATCGCCTGCTTGATACATTTTTAAAATATTTTTTATTAAATCAATACCATTCAAACCTTTATCAAAAAACCGCCCAACAAACGGAGAAATAAAAACATCACCTTTTCTAGCCCCACGTGTGGCTGTATAAACCGCTGCCGCCTGTTCTTGATTAAACACCAAAGTTAGATTCACGCGCATACCTTCTTTAATTAAAATCTCTGCAGCCTTTAAACCTTCATGAGTTACTGGTAATTTAATATGAGCGTTAGGAATCCAATTAAACATTTCCTTGCCCTGGACCACCATTTCTTCGGCCCGAGTATTTAAATCAGCATAAACCTCTACTGAAATTGAACCATCTGGAAGTAAAACAGAAATTTCCTGAATTCTTTTTTTATAAAGACTATATAATTCCTGTTTATTAAACTTTAAATCTATTTTACCGGTTTCCTGCTTAAGGGCTTTTACAAAATTTGAGGGATTAGTGGTCTGCCCATCCAAAAAACCTAATTTAGACCGAATTTCTTTGGTTTCCTCTATATTACTACCATCTAAAAAAATGCGAGTTTTGAGATTGGCGGGGTGCATAAACAAATAATTATATAATTGAATGTCTATGGTATAGTATAGTTTCTTTGAGTTGGAACGTCAACCAACACCCAAATATCAGTTAACTGTTGGCAAATAACATCCCAAAGAACTGTGTAATATTTGTTAAGTACCAACCATAACTTGACACAACAATTATTATATAATACAATTAAAGTATGATTTAATATTTAATCTTAATTTATATGAAATTTGAACTTCTACCACTCCCCTACGCTTACAACGCCTTGGAGCCACACCTTGACGAAGCCACTATAAAAATTCATCACGATAAGCACCATCAAACTTATTTAAATAATTTTCAAGCCGTGGTAGACAAATACCCTGAACTTGCCAAAATGACTGCTGAAGAAATTTTAACTAATTTAGAACACCTAAAGGTAGATGATAATGATTGGTTAAAGCTGAAAAATATGGGTGGCGGTTTTGTAAACCACAATATTTACTGGTCTAATCTGGGCCCGTTTAAAAATATAGACCAAAACTTGATAAACAAAATTACTGCTGAATTTGGCAGTTTAGAAAAATTTAAAGAGCAATTCACTACTTTAGCTACCAGTCTTTTTGGCTCGGGTTGGGTATGGCTGGTGGAAGAACCAAATGGAAAACTAAATATTTATCAATTACCAAATCAAGATTCACCTCTAACTCTAGGACATAAACCAATTTTAGCTTTGGATCTTTGGGAGCATGCTTATTATTTGAAATATCAAAACAAACGAGCGGATTATGTGGATGCTTGGTGGAATGTTGTAACATTGATCTAGACTGAAAATGAAAAGATTTAAACTGATACAAAAAAGAGAGCCCTGTGACTCTCTTTTTATTAATATTTGTATTTTATTATGTGTATTTTGTATCGTGCTTAGTAGTCGCGCAGTTTATTAATAATTCCAAAAGTCTGCATTTTCTCCAAAGCTTTGGCTTCAATCTGACGAATACGCTCACGAGTCACATCAAATTCCTTGCCCACTTCTTCCAAGGTATGAGTAACACCATCAACCAAACCAAAACGCATTTCTAGAATCTTTTGTTCGCGGGGCGACAAATCCTTAACAGCTTCTTTAATGTAATCCTTTAATAATTCACGACCAGCGGCATTGTCTGGAGAAACATTTTTAACATCTTCAATAAAGTCAGAAAGTGATGAATCATCATCATCGTCATCATCACCAACTGAAGTTTCCAAAGATACTGTTTCTTGTGATATTTTAATAATGTGTTTAATTTTATCTACTTCTTCACCCATTTCTGCTGCCAATTCTTCAGGAGTAGCATTGCGACCCAAATCCTGCAATAACCTGCGCTCTACCTGTTGAAAACGATTGATAGTTTCCACCATGTGCACTGGAATACGAATAGTACGTGACTGATCAGCTAAAGCGCGCGTGATGGCTTGTCTAATCCACCAGGTAGCATAAGTGGAAAATTTATAACCCTTACGATGATCAAATTTTTTCACAGCCCTAAAAAGCCCGATATTCCCTTCTTGAATCAAATCTAACAAAGATAACTGTTTACCTACAAATTTTTTGGCAATAGACACCACCAAACGTAAATTAGCCTCAATTAATTTCTTTTCTGCTTCTTTATCTCCTCTTTCTTTTCTCTTGGCCAAAGAAACCTCTTCATCTGCCGACAATAATGGTATTTTACCAATTTCGCGCAAATACATTTGAATGGAGTCAGCAGAAATTGTACCCAAATCAAACTCACCTTCTACATCTGGTTGTTTACCTTGAAAACCACTCAAGATTCCTCGATGTTCCGCTTTTCTGCCAAGTAAACCTTCCTTGATTTCTACAATTCCCACACCATTTCTATCTAACACATCCAAAAAGGCCTCATAGGCAGGAATGTACATTTCCAAACGTGGAAACACACCAAACACTTCTATTTCTGTTAAAAAATTCCGACTACGGCCTTTGTATATTAAATTCCACAACTGTTCATCGGTGGGTTCTAACACTGGTTCTTGAGGTACAACAACAACCGGCTTATTTTGGTTTACCGATTTAAATTTGACTTGCACCTGTTTTACTTTTTTTTCTTTATGAAGATTAGTCCGTTTTAATAACTTGCGGACTAGTTTTTTATGGGCTTTCGCCTGATGAGCAATCTTTTGGACTGCTTTATTTTTTTTGGTTGCCTTTTTGGCAACCCGATTAATTTTTTTAACTTTCTTATTCATGAAAAGTTAAATAATATTAA
>CAILTG010000060.1 GCA_903837125.1 Candidatus Magasanikiibacteriota bacterium
AATCAGCAAGTGCCAAATCAAAATGATAACCTATTTTTTCTGGCAAATTATCTAACGAAAAATAATTAAAACTATCAATTTCTATATTAGCTGAAAATATTTGACTTTTAATTTTTACAAAATACAGGGCCACTGCACTAGCATATTTAGTATTCTTTCCTTTATCAGAATATATTTGAAATAAATTGCCTATCTCAATATCCGCACCAATTTCTTCCCAAATTTCTCTAATTAAACACTGTTCAATATTTTCATTGGCATACATATGCCCACCCGGTAAATCCCAACAATCATAAAAAGGTTTTTGAACGCGATGAGCTAAAAAGATTTCATTTTTTTCACTTAAAATTAAAGCTTTTGTAGAAAAATAAAATCCACGATCTAGTAAATAATTAAAATATTTTCCATAATTATCCACCAAACAACTTCGTGTTGCCGGTATTAATTTATAATTATTAAAATTCTTTATCAGTTGATTGTGATTATATCCTAAATTCATTTGTTCTACTTCTTTAAAATCAAACCATGCACCATCTTCTACGTCTCCTTTGGGAATAAAATTACCAGCCAAATAGACCGCTTTATAAAAAATAACCACCTTACAAAACATATCTTCCAAAACAGTACGAATTTTTTCATCAACCACCACACCTAATAAATGAGTAAGACCTATCTCAAAACCCAACTCTTCTTTAATTCTCATAACAACTTCTGACTCCACACTATCACTTTGTTGACGCATCCGACCTCCAGGTAAGACCCATTCAATCTGATCAGCTATTCTTTTTTTAACCAAAAAAATTTTGTTCTCGTGATTAAAAATAAAAGTATCAAAGGCTACAGTGGCGTATTCAATATCAGAATAATTCAAATTCATATTAGCTGGAATATACAAACATTTTATTTGTGTAATAAATGATGGTGTACCAAAGCCCAAGCAGCTAAAGTTTGTCCATCCCAAATTTCATTTTTACGAACCATTTGATCTACTTCATCGGGCCGACGGACAATCAACTCAATAGATTCCGTAGGGTCATGATACGGTTCACCAACCTGATCCAATTGCTCGGCAATAAACACATGACAAGCATCTTTAACTAATCCTTTAAGACCTTCAAAAACGCCAATCTTGGCAAATTCATGTGCTTTATAACCAGTTTCTTCTGTCAATTCCCTATTTGCAGCGTCTTGGGGCGATTCACCTATATTTAATCCGCCACAAGGAAATTCTATACTTTCTTTTTCTCTTAAATATCGGTACTGCCGAACTAAAACCAATCGGCCGTCATCTAATATTGGCACCACCATGGCGCAACCATTTGTTTCTAAATAATAATAATCGCCACTATTTTTATCACTCAATTGAAAAACATCATGTTTGTATTTAAACCAGGGATTGGCATGCAAAACTTCTTCAGATATTTTTTTTAGATGTTTGTTCATAGGTCGTCGTAATCCTGAGTCCACAGACGAAGGATCCCTTTCCAGTAAATTTTAATTGGCGTTAAAACTAATTATTTTTTTGCACCTATTTTTATGTTAAAAAGGGATTTCTCGCTACGCTCGAAATTTTGCAGCCACCTCTTCAACACTTATAACCCCTGCATTCTTAATAATTGAATGCACACTCCCTCCCCCATCGCCATTGTAGCGTGGAAAGATATGAATGTGCAAGTGAGGCACCACTTGCCCGCCGGCTGGTCGTTCATTCCAACCCACATTAAAACCATCTGGATTTAACACTATCTGAATTTTATCCATCACTTTTTTAACAGCAACAATCAATTTCTTCATCTCATCTTCATTCAAATCCACAAACTTTTCTGTATGTTTTTTGGGAATTACCACCGTATGGCCTTTAGCATGCGGAAAAATATCTAAAAATGCCAACGCAAAATCATCCTCATAAACTGTGTAATTAGGTACTTCTTTGTTTAAAATTTTACAAAAAATACAATCTGACATAATTTTAAATTTTATAATTTTAATTTTACCTCATCTTTGTCCCCTTTTCAAGAGTTAATGACATAACCTTAAATAACAGATGGTCTCTTTCGGCAAATCATAATTTCAGTGGTAGGACTATCTTTTACAATTTTAACCAGCAGTAATTCTAAAGAATACAATTTGTTGGCCAATATTTTGAATAGCAGACCATTTTTCTGAGCTAATTTAACTTCTACTTTCCAAATAAATTTTACCAACCAATTAGGATTGTCAACAGGATAATTCATTAAGACAAACATTGGCGCTCGGCTGATTATTTCAAAACCATTTTTTGCCAAACTATTTTCAATAAATTTTATATTTCGGCTAACATGGTGTTCACCTCTAATAGTTTCACCGTGAATAAAATTGTCAGAAAATATAAATATACCTTTATCTACTAACAGCGAATTTATATTTTGAATTGCTTTCTCAAAACCATTATCATCAACCACATGAAATAAAACATCAAAAGCAGAAACTGCGTCAAATTTTTTATTTAATTTACTTATGTCACCACTAATATCCGCTTCAAAGAAAGTGTTTTGTGGGTATTTTAATTTAAGTCCGGAGATAGCCACCTCGGTAATATCCAAACCAGTAATATTGTTTACACCTAATTTTTTCCACTGGTCAAGATAAAATCCCGTACCACAACCCACATCCAAAACCGACAAATTTATGAAGTCCTTAATTACTTTTTTAACTTGAGATTTAAACACCACGCTCCTAACTAAATATAACCATTTATTAAACCCCTCACCCAAACCAAGACAACCAACTCCTTCCAAGTTAAAATTCTTGTTCAATCTATTTTCCCAATATTTTTTTACCTCAAAATCACTCATAATTAATGTTTAATTTTTTTTACAGAAACAATCACCGGCGTTGAACTCACCTCTTTCCATACCAACAAACTCCCAAATTGCACTGATTCTGAATTAAAAATTTTATTAATCTTTAATCTTAATTCTTGATTCTTCGTTTCCGTCACCAACCAACAACTCCCAACACCAGTTTTTTCATGTGCCAGTTCAAGAGTGGTTGTACTGGGATTGGTATTCATTTCATTAAACAAAGCAATTCGCTCTGGCTGGCTGAATTGATTGTCTATAGGAAAACCTCCACCAACTATTTGGCCATTGCTTAATGCCTCTAAAGGAAGAAGAACATAAGTGTCGGCGAGGACACACGATTTAAAATTTAAAGATTGTATGAGAGAAAGATTATCATCAATATATTGTGCTACACTAAACTCGTCTTTACTAACAACACGCAAATCCGGACCACTGGCATAAACAAAAGTACCAAACCAACTAAACAATATAACTATCAAGATCACGATAAATTTTTTTAAATTGTTATTTGTTATTTGATATTTGCTATTTGCTAAATGATAAATGATAAATAATAAACCTTGAACAAACAAAACCGCTATCAACAACGCCACCACCATATTCAATCTCCGCGCCAACAATCTCTGCCCATCTAAAAAAACCCAAGAAATAAAATAACCACCAAAGACTGTGGAAAACAACAGAGCAATAATCATCAATTTTAAATTAGCTGTCTTAAATATTTTATAAGCACCAAACCCAACTGCCAACCCAAAAATAACCATAGCTGGAATCAGCCACCAACGCCAATTAATAAAAATATTGCCCACTAAAGCAGCACTAGGCAAATGATTAAAAATAAGATTGCCAGCTGGTAAAAGATCCGGTCTAATGGCTGAGGCAAAATACCAGCCAGAATATTCTCCTGCAAACTGTTTTAGATTATTTATTACTTGTGAAAAACTGCTAAAATAATCTAATTTAAAAATAAGTTCAATCACGGGAATGATAAATATACTTAATAAAATTAAACTAGCCCAGGCCGCTTTGTTCAAAACCCTATGTTCCGAGTTTAGAGTTGCTACTTTATACTTTGTACTTTCTACTGATTTTGATAAATGATAGATGATAGATGATAAAAATATAATTACCCAAATCAAAATAAAATATAATGAGTAACTAAACAACATTAAAAATGCAAAAAATAGAACAATATTTCTCTGCAACTTCAAATCATCACGTAAATATTGCAACCATAGCATGAATATATAAGCAAAAATTATAAAATCAAAACTTACTGGCAAAGTTAAAGCAGCTAAAGCCTGTAAAGGATAAAAAAACATTGACACCCACGACAAAATCAAACCACTGCGCCGGCTACCGAACACTATCCACCCAATACGGTAAATAATAAATGGCATCACCAAAGACCAAATTATTGGCTCCAACCACTTATTAATATCCAATAAATTTACCTGCAAAGTATTAGAGAGCAAAACACTGGTACCCCACAAATGTCCATACGAATATTTGCTAGACATCAAAAAAACTTCCGGTAAATTAATATTTATTACTTCTTTCCAAGTAGCCTCTGGCCCAACCAAAACCGGCAAAATCATTTCCCCATTCTGGATTTGATTTTCCCTGGCTAAATGACGCCAGACATCTCCACCCCAAGGGTTTTGTTGAGTTAAAGGCAAATACAAATGTAAAAGTAATGTTTGTAAAACCAAAATAAACAAAATAGTCTTAGTTTTAAATTTTACAAATAAAAATACTCCACTTAAAATTGTCAAAATAAAAAATATTGGTAAATAATAATTATTGATTGTTTGCCAAGGAGATTGGAGGGCGACTAGGCTGTGAGATTTAATAAGTAAGTAGAGAGCAAATAGCCACAAGATTAAATAAAAGATAAATGATAAATGATAAATGATAGATTTTTTAAATAAAATAAGTGAACTATCACTAATTTCGTTGTTTCCTCTATCCACAATTTCGATCTGCCTCGTTAGCAGGTAGGCTTTAATTTTTTTACTTTCTACTAACAGCCAAATTAATAAAGTTACTATTCCAGTTACCACATAACACCACCAGGTTAATAATACATCTAACTTATAAAAAATCACCAAAATTGAACTGGACAAAGTTAAAATTGTAAAAGCAGCAAACCAGCCAAAAACTTTAGTACCCCAGCTTTTATGATTCAGGGCAAATATTTTTCTAAATATTTCTTGCCAGTATGAACCAACCAATAAATGATAAATGATAAATGATAATAGACCAATATAAAAATTATGCCAAAGAGTATGTTGGTAATACAATATGACTATGGCTAAGATTAAGAAAATAAATTGTAATGATTTTTTTATAAAATTAATCATAAATTATTGACTTTTTGCCTTTAATAGGATTAACTAGAGCGGGCGTTTTTTCAACTCTTGAAGGGATGTATTACCATGAGGCGGACTCTCCCGGACAACCTGACATGGTCCAGGCTGTGGTTCGGCGGGGCTACCAGTGGTATCCCCTGCCTTTTCCACTGTTGGTGGTTAATGCTAGTAGCATTTATCATCATGTGTATATGGGAACTCTCCGACCTTCTGGACGGATTTCTGGCTCGCCTATGGCACCAGACTTCTGACTGGGGGAAGGTGAATGATCCTCGAGCGGATGTGTTTTTTCACGTTCCGCTCTTTCTTATCATGACCCACCTTGGCCGGATACCGTGGTGGGTTTGCGGCACGATCTGTGCTCGAGAAATAATGATCACCGTGGGCCGACATTTCATGGCATCAACGGGCAACGGCGCTCATGGAGCCAAAACTCTAGGTAAGTTCAAAACCTGGAGTTATGGTATCTGCTTAGGCTACGCCATTCTTCAGGAAATGTTCCTGCTCCATAATCCGGAAGCAATTCCTGGATTTTTCCAAAACGAGTGGGCGAGCATAGGCATACCGAGCGTTGCCACAACCTTATCGGTAATTTCAGGTGTGATGTACTTACACAACTTCTGGACGAAAATCCGGAAGCCAAAACAGGAGATGTGAAGAACGAAGGAGCTAGACCCACAACCATATCGGTATGTGGGTCGCTCTGTTTTTAAGGAGCAATAAAACTTTTATAAATTTGCTTGCATTTGTAAATTAAGCTAAAATATAGACAATATGCCAAATATTATCCTTTTCAAGGGAAAGTATACCATTCCTGCTGTCTTAATTACAACCTTGGCTGTTTTAGCTATTTTTAAATTTTCTAGCCCTCTAGTTGGTTTAATTATTTGTTTAGCTTATTTACTATTTTTTGGATACTATTTAGGACAATTTTTTTTAATTAATGAAAAACGTTTTTGGCAAATTGTAACTGGCACTTTAGCCTTGATCGCTATTTTAACCATAATTTTAACTGTCATTTATTGGTTTGGACAAATTAACCGCTCTTTACTCGCCATAGTAATGATTATTTTGCCACTGTTTATTTCCTTTCAAAAATATGAGGAGGAGGATCAAACTGTTGAAAATGAAATTGATTTAGAATCATACGTTTACATTAAATCACATTTAGGAACAAAACTGCTGGCAGGTATGGCGTTATTTTTAGATATTTTACTTTTTTGGTATTTATGGCAAAAACAATCTACTGATACTTTAATGTCTCCTTGGACTTTAATTGGTTCTCATTTTTATTTTACTTTTGTAATAGCCACTATTTTAATTATTTGGGTCTTACAAAAATCAAAACACACACCTTCAAATTTGTTTTTAATCATAGTGCACTATGGCTTGATTTTATCGGTAGCTCTAATTATTTTTGGCTTAGGCTATGGTTTTGATCCTTTTATTCACCAAGCTAGCGAAAAATGGATTGCTAATTACGGCTTTCTGTTGCCTAAGCAACCATACTATTTAGGACAATACCTAGCAGTAGTTTCTGCCTATTTTATTTCACATTTACCAATTGATATTATTGATCGAATAATTGTACCTATTGGTACAGCCATTTTAATGCCTCTTTTTACTTATTTTGCTTTTTCTCGTAAAGAATGGAAGGAAAAAATCTTTCCTGCAATTTTACTTATTCCAATATTTCCTTTAATTTTTTTTACTACTACTTCACCAAATAATCTAGCCCAACTCTTGGCTTATCTAATTATCATGTGGATTTGGTATGAAAAAAATAATGCGAACTGGCACACCAGACTATGGGGTCTAATTATTACTTTATTTATCTGCACCATTCATCCATTTATAGGACTCCCAATTTTAATCATCTATTTTGGTTCAATATTTCAGCACTTCAACACCTCAGCACTTCAACACCTCAGGACACAATTATTCAATAAAATCTTTTATCCCCTTTACTTTATAATATTGTCTCTCATTCTTCCCGCGACATTTTATCTAAATTCACTTCGCTCTGGCCAAACAATTTCACTAAGCAATCCCTTAAATAATTTAAATAGTTATTGGTCAATGTTTACCCGACCATTTTATTATTGGATGAACAGCGGCAACTGGGCCTGGAAGCTACTTTATTATTACCATGATGCTCTACTTTGGATTATAGTTGGCTGCATAATTTTTGGCATAGTAATCTCCTTAAAAAAATATCAGGAAAAACAGACCTACTTTTTTATTACTACTTCACTAGCACTTTTAGCTACCACTTTTATTTTAAGCACCACTTTAAAATACCCAGATGTTATTGGCTATGAACAAAATGTGTATGCACACCGCATTTGGGAATTATGTTTAATTATCTTGATCCCCTATTTAGTTATTACTTTCCGCGAATTATTTTTATTTGTTAGAAGGCAACCATTTAAGCAACTCGGAATGGCCCTTGTATTATCACTAGTAATGCTAGTTTCTTGGTATTTTACCTATCCTACTCGCGACCCCATTTCTCATTATACTGGCTATAATATACGTCAGGCAGATATTGATGCTGTTAATTTTATTAATAAACGAAATAATGGAAATTTTGACTATATTGTCTTAACCAACCAGGCTGTGGCCACTGCTGCTTTACATGAGTTTGGTTTTGCTAAATATTTTAATACAACAGCTGGTGAACAATTTTTGTATTCAATACCAACTGGTGGACCTTTATATCAATATTTTCGTAAAATGATTTATGAGGAACCTAAAAAACAATGGATGATTGAAGCCATGAACTTTGCCCATGTAGAAAAAGCCTATTTTATACACACCAACTATTGGGCCCCAGCCGCAGAGATTCGTGATAAAGCAAAATTGGAAGCAGATAGTTGGTGGGAGATTGATAATGGAAGGGTGTGGGTGTATGAGTATAAGTTATAAAACAAAAAAATCTGCCGTTATTGGTGGATTTTATTTTGATATAATAACACACAGCAATTTAACAATTCAACAATAAGGCATTTTTAAGTGCTTCAACATCTCCAGGTTTGATCAAACTTTCTTTGTTAACTAATTCCGCCACTCCCCCGGTATCTGAAGCAATAATCTTTAAACCATATTTTTGCGCTTCTAAAATAACCGTTGGGCGATTTTCCAAACAAATTGACGGAAAAATTAATACATCAGAATTTTTATAAATTTCTTCCAATTCTTGACCTTCCAATCGGCCTAGAACTTTAATATTAGAATATTGTTTAGCCCATTTTTTAACTTTATCTTCCAAAATGCCAGAACCAACGATATTAAGTGAAACAACCTGAGATTGCTTCGTTGCCTGCGACGGCTCCTCGCAATGACATAATGCATCCCACGCCTGCATTAAAACACCAACACCTTTGTGTTCAACCAAAGATCCTACAAATAAAAATTTGATATTTGAATTTTGGATTTGATTGGAAATTGGAAATTGAAAATTGGAAATTTTTTCAACCTTCCATTCACTTCGTCCAAAAAAACCTCTGCTCTTATAGAAATTCTTTAAAAACTCTGACGGCGAAATAACCAAATCCGGATTCCCCATTCTCCATTTCATTATCCAACTGTAAATTTTTTGATACCATTTATCTTTAGTGTGATTCCAGGGCAATACGCCACTTGGCTCAACCAGCTGCACATCGTGCAGATAATGAATCCACTTAATATCAGACTTAACGGACTTTAAGACTTTATCCCGATTTTGCTTTCGAGCAAAATAGAGGATCCTCGATTTCGTCACAGCGAAATCGGGATAACTTCCCACACCCATCAAATTGTGAGTTTCAATAACATTTGGTATTTCTTGTTTTAAAATTTTATAAATAATCCTTGCACTCCAAAAATTAAAAATATCAATTTTGTGCCAAATTAACTTAAACAAAAAATTATGCTTGACTAAATCTTTATACCAACATAAATTGGGAACATAAAAACGATAAATTACAACTTTACCATCATTTCCAATTTCTGGCTTCAACGACCTCAATCCCTGATAAGGACGGCTAGTAATAATCAAGACTTCATTTCCTTCTGCCGCATACTTTTTTGCTCGTTCCTCTACCACTTTTTCCGCCCCACCAACAGCATAAGGTTTGTATAAATTGTTTATTAAACAAATTTTCATAACGAAATTATAATTAAAATTAGCCAATTTTGCAAGCTT
Organism: Candidatus Magasanikiibacteriota bacterium; assembly: GCA_903837125.1. Taxonomy (GTDB): domain Bacteria; phylum Patescibacteriota; class Patescibacteriia; order Magasanikbacterales; family UBA922; genus CAILTG01. Next base: position 9,402 of record CAILTG010000060.1, read on the forward strand.
TTAAAACTATCAACACCTTCCCCACACTCTACCCCCAATTGAACGGTTGAACAAAAATGAAAGATAAGCTACAATTCATCTGCTGCAAACGACTTTACGAACTTTATGAACTTTTAACTTGTCTATGTCCGATATAACTCAAATTGAAAAAATTCCCCCACAAAACCTTGAAGCTGAAATGTCTCTTCTGGGGTCTATTTTATTGGATAAAGATGCCATGTTAAAAATTGCTGATATTGTTGACCCTGAAGATTTTTATAAAAATTCACATGGCCACATTTTTGAAATAATGTCCGAACTTTATAACAAAAATGAACCAATTGACGTTCTCACTTTAGGTAATCGTTTGGAAGAAAAAAAATTATTGGAAAAAATCGGTGGACGAAGTTACTTAGTACAGTTATCAAATGCCGTGCCTACCGCTTCACACATTGTTCACTATGCTAATATTGTTCGTCGTAAAGCCACTTTACGAAAATTATTAACAGCAGCCAGTGAAATAACTCGCTTAGGATTTAAAGAGGATGTGGAAAATGTAGAAAGTATCTTGGATGAAGCACAACAACAATTATACAGTGTCACCCAAAAACATATTAAACAGTCCTTTACCCCCATTAGAACTGTCTTAAGTGATGCGTTTGAACGTATAGATGAACTGCATCGTGAAAAAGGAAAATTACGTGGCGTTTCAACTGGCTACAAAGCCCTGGATAATTTGTTGGCCGGACTGCAAAAATCTGACTTGATTATTTTGGCCGCACGTCCTAGTGTTGGTAAAACCTCTTTGGCTTTAGATATTGCTCGTAATGTGGCAGTACGTGGTAAAATATCTGTAGGCATGTTTTCTTTGGAAATGAGCAAAGAACAACTAGTTGATCGTTTGCTTTGTGCTGAAGCAGGTGTAGATTTATGGAAAATGCGTACTGGTAATTTATCTGATCGTCCAGGTAGTGATGATTTTCCCCGCATTGGTCAGGCTATGGGTGTGTTGTCTGAAGCGCCAATTTATATTGATGATTCACCAGGAAACAATGTCATGCAAATCCGCACCAAGGCCCGTCGCTTGCAAGCCGAGCATGGCTTGGGATTAATAATTATTGATTATTTACAATTAATGGAATCTCATCATGATTTTGGCGGAGACAATCGTGTGCAAGAAGTGGCCGAAATCAGCCGTAATTTAAAAGGTTTGGCGCGCGAACTAAATGTTCCAGTTTTGGCTTTATCACAGTTAAGTCGCGCGGTAGAATTGAGTAAACCAGCCATACCAAAATTGGCCCACTTACGCGAATCCGGCGCTTTGGAACAAGATGCAGATGTGGTATTATTTATTTATCGCAAAGCCGCTGATAGAAATTATCGTTTGGAAGATATCTCCCCAGATGAACGCCATATTGCCGAAGTTCACATAGCCAAACACCGTAATGGACCAACAGGCCAAGTGAATTTATTCTTTGAAGAAACCAGAGCAAGTTTTCAAAATTTAGATACTAAATTTAGTGAACCAACAGCAGCCCCCAAACCACCAGTTAAACAAGGAATGCCAACATTCTAGAATTCATAAAGTTTATTTTTAACTCATATCTATGTTCAACAAGCTCAAACAGTTCCGCGACATGCGCTCACAGGCAAAAACTCTTCAAAGTAAATTAGCTGACGAATCAGTAACAGTTAACACAGTAGGTAATAAAGTGGTCATGACTATGGATGGAAACTTAAATTTGACCGCCCTAGCAATTGATGACGAATTAATGTCTCCTGATAAAAAAGACAAACTTATTAGTGGTATTAAAGATGCTCACGGGGATGTTATGAAAAAAATGCAGCGCATTATGGCAATGAAAATGAAGGAAATGGGCGGACTGCCACATATTCCTGGGTTGTCATAATCCCGAACGAAGTGAGAGATCCCTTTTTTAATGCACAAATAATTGCATTAAAATAAGTTTTTCTTAATATAGATTTAAACCCTTGGAAAAGGGATCCCTCGCCTGCGGACTCGGGATTACGGATGCTATGTACTCAAAACCAATCCAACAACTTATCAGTGCTTTTTCCAAACTTCCCTCCGTTGGCGAGCGCACAGCCGAACGCTATGTTTTTTATTTGTTAAAATCCGGCAAGAAAAATGTAGCTGAATTAACTCTAGCTTTAAAAAATCTTATAGAATCCATTAAAACCTGCCCCATTTGTTTTGATTTTACTGATTCAGAACCTTGTTTAATTTGTGCTGACAAACGACGGGATCATTCCACCATTTGTGTGGTAGAAGAATCCCAAAATGTCCAAACTATTGAAAAAACTGGTGAATACCACGGAGTTTATCATGTTTTAAGAGGGGTAATAAAAGCTGATGAAGATAATTTAGGAGAATTAAAAATTAATGAGCTAATCAAAAGATTATCCGCCATAGAGGTACCCACTTCGGATGGAAAAGATTATAAGAGTAAAGAGGTAATACTGGCTCTTAATCCCGACCTGAATGGAGAAACCACAATGATGTACTTAGCCAAAAAAATTAAAGCAAACAATCTTAACATCAAAATTTCCCGCTTAGCACGTGGATTACCAATGGGTAGTGATTTGCAATACGCGGATGAAATAACTTTGGCCAACGCAATAAAAAACAGAAACATACAATAGTTAATTTGGCTGAATTAGAAATTATCCCCACCACCATTTTGGTGTTTTTTTATTGTTTTTATGCTATAATAACGGAAGTTAATTATTAAAGTACTAATCAGCTAAATAGTTTGGTTAGTTAATTTATGAATATACCAAAAGAAGAAGTTAATAATGATCTGGAAACACCACAAGTTAAACATTTAGAAAAACAAAATTTAAATTCTGCCGCTAATCTGTCTTTGCCAGATAATTTGTTGAACAATTTAGAAAGTCAGCCGTTATCAACAGAAAATGGCACCGGAGAAAAATCTAATAGACCGGAAACAAAGGTTGAACAAATTGAAAATAATCAAACAGAACAAAAAACAGAAAAAGGGGCAATAGGCGGAGCTGTAAAAAATTTAAGTGAAAAATTAGGGTTTACCAAAAAAAAACCAACACAAATCCCCCAGGTTAGAGATGAAATAACTATTAAGGTAGAAAATATTTTAGAAGAAGGTTTAAAAGATGTCTTTAAAGAACTATCTCCGGTAGAAAGACAAAAATTTAAAATTCAGGGAGAAGAAACGGCTTTTAAAATTCGCGATTTATTAAAATCAACTCATCTTAAAGTAAAAAATATTTTTCAACTTATTTTAGAGTGGCTAAAAATGTTACCTGGCATCAATCGTTTCTTTTTGGAACAAGAAGCTAAAATTAAAGCCGATAAAATTATTACTCTTAAAGACCTCAATAAACAGCAGTAGTAATTATGTTTATTCTAATTTTACAAACAATAATGTATCCTGAATATCAGTCAACCTATCAGTTATCAAATACTGATTCTTTGTTTTTTAGCTTATTTATTATTGCAGGTATCTTAGCTATTTTTATTTCCTGCTTGTATATTTTACGAGCTTTTTTTCGCATGCAAAGCCGTCAAAGTAAAGCTTTTTACAAAGTTGTACTACAAATTTTAGTTCCTAAAGAAAGAAAATCAGAAGGCCAAGGCGGACAGGCCGGCACTGAAGATCGATTGGAACAAATACGCGAAGAAATTGCTGCTACCGAAACACTATTTTCCACAATTGGTGGGCTAAAAGCTCAGCGTGGATTTATGAATTGGCTACGCGGACGTACTGATCATTTTTCTTTTGAAATTGTAGCTCGCAACAACCTTATTTACTTTTATGTAGCAGTGCCGATTAAAATGCGCAGCTTTGTAGAAGAACAAATTCATGCCCAATATCCTCATGCGGAAATTGAGGAAATGATTGATTATAATATTTTTGGTGAAAAAAGCAACATTGTTGGAGCATATTTAGATGATCAACAAAAATCTATCTTTCCCTTCAAGACCTACAAAAAAATGGAGTCTGATCCTCTATCAGCCACTTTAAATGTTCTGTCGCGAATACATGAAAATAACAGTACGGCCGCGGTGCAATTTATTATCCGTTCTGCTCATCGCAAATGGCGTCGCTGGGGAGTAAGAATTGTTCGGGAAGTGCGCAAAGGTAAACGTTTTGAAAAAGTTGCCATACAGTCCAAATTTACCTACTACTTTGTTAAAATATGGGAGACATTCAAAGAAACTGCCAAAAAAGAACAAAACAAAGAAACTTATCATCTTTCACCAATGGAAGAGGAAATGATTAAAGGCATTGAAGAAAAGCTTTCCAAAGGCGGTATGGATGTTAATATCCGCTTATTAAGTATTTCTGACAGTGCTGAAATCGCCCGTTCTAATTTAGATAATCTCATCAATGCTTTTAATCAATACAATCATTATCGTTACGGTAATTCTTTTTTTGCAGCGATTCCCAAAAAGCAAACTACACTAATTCAAGATTTTATTTATAGATCATTTAATGAAAAAAGAAAATTGGTTTTAAATTCCGAAGAAATGGCCGGATTTTGGCACTTGCCACTCCACTCTACCGAGGCTCCGGGAATTAAATGGTTGCAAGGTCGCCGCGCTCCCCCACCTGCAAACTTACCCAAGGCAGGACTACTCTTGGGACACATTGACTACCGCGGCCAGGACGTGCCAGTATTTATGAAGGAAGCTGATCGACGCCGACACTTATATGTGGTTGGTAAATCCGGTGGAGGAAAATCTGTTTATATTGAAAGTTTAGCCATTCAAGATATTAAAGCGGGTAAAGGTGTGGCTGTGGTTGATCCACACGGAGACTTTGTAGAATATGTTTTGGAACACATTCCCAAAGAACGAGCCGACGACGTAATTGTTTTTAACCCATCGGACATGGACCGGCCGATTGGTTTGAACATGTTGGAAGCAAAAACAGACGACCAAAAAGATTTCGCGGTGCAAGAAATGATTGCTATTTTTTACAAACTTTTTCCGCCAGAAATGATTGGTCCAATGTTTGAACACAACATGCGCAATGTAATGCTGACTTTAATGGCTGACTTAGAAAATCCTGGTACTATTGTTGATATTCCCCGCATGTTTACTGATGATGCTTACGTTAAAGTATGGTTAAAAAAATTAAAGGATCCTGTAGTACGCTCCTTTTGGGAAAAAGAAATGGCCAAAACTTCTGACTTCCATAAATCCGAAATGTTAGGTTATCTTATTTCCAAAGTTGGCCGATTTGTGGAAAATGAAATGATGCGCAATATCATGGGACAACAAAAATCTGGTTTTGACTTTAGACAAGTAATGGACGAAGGTAAAATTCTTTTAGTAAATTTATCAAAAGGTACCACTGGCGAAGTGAATGCCAAACTCTTAGGCCTAATTATTGTGGCTAAATTACAAATGGCAGCCATGGGTCGAGCGGCACTTCCTGAAGAACAGCGCAAAGATTTTTATTTATATATTGATGAGTTTCAAAATTTTATTACTGATTCTATTGCCACTATTTTATCTGAAGCACGTAAATACCGCTTGGATTTAATAATTGCCCATCAGTATTTGGGACAACTGGTAGATAATGGCAAAACTCAAATCCGTGATGCTGTGCTTGGTAATGCTGGCACCATTTGTGCTTTTAGAATTGGCCCTGATGATTCAGAGATTTTAGCCAAAGAATTTGCCCCCACTTTTGGTTCTTATGACTTATTAAATGTACCAGAATTTACTACTTACACCAAGTTACTTATTGATAATACTGCTTGCAAACCATTCAATATGAAGACTTACCCTCCAGTCAAAGGTAATCGTGAACTAGCTTCAGCCATTAAAGAACTCTCCCGCTTAAAATATGGTCGCGATCGGGGTATTGTAGAGGCAGAAATTATGGAAAGAACCAAACTAGGAGTTTCCACTGCCGAAAGCAAGACTGATATGATTGAAGCGAGTTTGTAATTTTATTGTCCCCCGTTCTTCCCCTACTCCTCCACAACCAAACCTGACAAAAAATAGCAACAATGATAAAATAACAAAACAAAACAAATAAAAACCAAAATATGAACTCTATCAATGATATTCTATCACAAAAAGCTGATAATATATTTAAAACCCCCTCAATTTTAACTACTGTCATAGAAAATAACGATCCAAAAAATGAAAATTCTGTATTAGACACCGAAGAACTTAAAAAAATGCTGTATTCTTTAAAAGATCAAGTGGAAATGATTTTGAGAATAGTGGATGGTCAAAAAATTGCTTGGCAAAAACCTGTCTCCATAAACATGGATATTTTAAAAACTGGTGAACGAATTATTGAAGGAGTATTCAATGGCGAAAAAATGATTGGTTCTGATGGTGCGGAATATGGGGTGCCCCCCAATTATGCTAGTAAGTCTAAAATTGTTGAGGGAGATCTAATGAAATTAACTATTACCAATAATGGCTCCTTTATTTATAAACAAATTGGACCAATTGAACGCAATCATTTAGTTGGTGAATTAGTCGGCAGCCCCGAAGGACAATGGAGCGTACTAGCGAATGGCAAAACTTACAAAATACTTACTGCTTCAGTAACTTTTTATAGAGGCAAAGCTGGAGACGAAACAATAATTTTGGTACCCAAGGGGGATGCGAGCGATTGGGCCGCAGTAGATAATATTATTCACAAATAAAAATGCCCCGCAATTGCGGGGCATTTTTTTGATAGCGCTTATTCGTTTGTTAAATGTTTTGAAACCAACTTAGTCATTTCAAACATATTTACCAAATCCTTACCAAAAATTGGTTTTAATTTGGCGTCGGCGTGGATATTTCTCTTGTTAACTTTATCCTGTAAATCATTCTTTTTAATATATTCCCACAACTTTTTTACTACTTGACCGCGTGGCAATGGGCCCTTGCCCACAACTGCTTCTAGCAATGCTGAAAGCTTTAAAGGCTTCATCAAAGCTGGGTTGGCTTTTCTTGGCATAAAAAATTAAAATTAAGATTAGACTTGGACTAATAACTTAGCCCTATTTAATCTGAAACCAGTATATCACACTTCCTTCTCCTAGGCAAAGGGGGTAACAGGTGGGGTGTGTATATCCTCAGCGAGACAAAAAAAAGAAGGGGGTTTACTACATACCAAATTTAAGATATAATAAACACAGTTTAAAATTTCAAATTACCAATTTCCAATGTCAAATCAATGACAAATACCAAAAATTCAATTTGATATTTGAATTTAGGTTTTTTTTGGAAATTGGAAATTAGGATTTTGTAATTTAGTACTATGGCTCTTTATCTTAAATACCGCCCTCAAGTATTTTCTTCAGTTATTGGTCAGGATCACATTATTCAAACACTTACCAATCAAGTGGCTGGCAATAAATTAAGCCATGCTTATTTGTTTTCTGGTCCACGCGGTGTTGGTAAAACTACCATTGCTCGAATTTTGGCCAAGGCTGTAAACTGTCCCAATCGTGAGGATCATAAATCCGAACCGTGTAATACCTGTAACTCTTGCCAGGAAATTAGTGAATCTCGCTCAATTGATGTAATTGAAATAGATGCTGCTTCACACACCGGCGTAGACAATGTACGAGAAAATATTATTGAAAACGCCCAATTTAAACCCACCAGGTCAAAATTCAAAATTTTCATCATTGACGAGGTGCACATGCTTTCTACCTCAGCTTTTAATGCACTTTTAAAAACCTTAGAAGAGCCACCGGCCCATGTAATTTTTATTTTGGCCACCACTGAACTCCACAAGCTTCCTGAAACCATTATTTCTCGCTGCCAAAGGTTTGAATTTAAAAAAGTGTTGTTTGAAACCATGGCCAAACACTTGGAAAATATTGCTAAAGAAGAAAAAATTAAAATTGACAAAGAAGTAATAGAACGTCTAATTAACAAAGGCGACGGTTGTGTACGCGATACTGTAAGTTTACTGGACCAACTAATGGCTAGCGGCGACAAACACCTTACTCTGAATGAAGCAGCTTTGCTTTTGCCCAATACCAATATTGAACAAACTTTTAATTTTACTGAGAAACTTATTAATCAAGAAATGTCTACCACTCTAGAATACTTAAACCAACTGGCTGAACAGGGCATCAATTTTAATCAATTCGCCCATGACACCATTATGTTACTGCGTACGATAATGATCGCTAAGGCTAGTAGCCAAATTGATTCTACTCTTGACCTTAATGATAAAGTCAAAAAAGAACTTCGCAAAATCCTAGAAAAAATTTCTTATGCTGATATAATCAAGCTAATAGATTTAATTCTCTTGCGAGCCGGTCAAATTAAATCCTCTCCTTTGCCACAATTACCACTAGAGCTGGCGGTGATAGCCTGGTGTGACAAAAATGATGCAAATCTACAAATAATTGCGAATACAACAAATGAAAAAAAAGAAATTAAAGAAATTAAGGAAACTAAAACTGACGAACCCAAAAAAACTATTGTAGAAAGAGTTAAAGATTTGGTTTCCAATACCACCCCGTTTGATTTGAATCAACTTAACACAGGGTGGGGAAAATTCATGGAACAGATTGAAAAACGTTTTCCCACTCTTTCTTTTATCTTAAAAATGGCCGAAATAAAAAATGTGGAAAATAATACGGTCATTTTGACTGTGGAATACAGTTTTCACAAAGACAAATTAACTGAAAAACAAACCCAACATCATTTAGAAGACACCCTTTCACAAATTTTAAATACTAGAGCCAGAATTGAAGTTTTGGTTGTTGAAAAACAAGAACAACCACAAAATCAGGAACTGGCTGAACTGGCATCTTCTTTAGGTGGACAGATAGTTAATTGACAACTTAATACAAATTTCAAATTAATAATATCCAATTTCAAATTAAATCCAAAATTCCAATATCTATATTATTTGCTGCTATCGGCAGTGTTTTTTTATTTTTTCCTAACAAAATTTTTGCCACAACTCTTGAGGTGCCCTTTACTTCCCAAGCTCCTGCTGGAATTTGGATTCAACCGTGGCAAGACGCTTGTGAAGAAACTTCTATTGCTATGGTTGATAGTTTTTATACAAACCAAACAATTACCAAGCAAAATGCCAAAGCAAAAATTTTACATATTTTTGATATTAAAAATAACTTTTTTGGCAAAAGTTTAGACGAGAATACCGAAGAAATAACCAGTTTAATTAATAATTTTCTAGCTTGGTCAGCCACTACTACTGTTGACCCAACACTTGATCAAATAAAAAATGAACTTGATAAGGGTCATCCGATAATTATACCAGCCTACGGTAAAGCGCTCCACAATCCTAATTTTCGCTCTGGCGGGCCATTTTATCATGTTTTAGTAATAAAAGGATATGATGATGAAAAACAGGAATTTATAACCAATGATCCAGGTACTCGTCGTGGCCTTGACTTTCGCTATTCTTATGATACAATCATGAACGCCATTCATGATTTTTTACCAAAAAAACAAACAGCCAATGGCCAAAAAGTGATGATTTTCACTTCACCAGAACTAGGAAATACAGCACTGATTGATGCAGATCGAGATGGACTTAATAAAGTTGATGAATTAAAATATGGCACAAATCCTTGGCAAATGGATACTGACCATGACGGTTTTGCAGATGCCGCGGAAGTAATCAGTGGCTATTCCCCTACTGTGGCAGAAGCAAAATTAAAAAATGGCACCTTTATTAAAACAATAGATAATGGACAAATTTATCAATTAAAAAATGTAACCAAGCACCCAATTGTAAATATTCCCAAAAATACTAAAATTATTGTGGTGAGTAATAAATTTTTAGATTCTTTAACAATAAAATAATGTGTATCCACCTTGGGCGGAGAATCTATTATTCTAAACTAACTATAATCAATATTCGGGGATCGTCTAATGGTAGGACAACAGACTCTGAATCTGTTTATCTTGGTTCAAATCCAAGTCCCCGAGCCAAATACCACCTAAATATGTGGTATTTTTTTGCGTCAATTACCATTAAGATTTTTCTTGACAGCACCTCTTAAATAATGCTATAATTAATTCTAATATATTTAGAAATTAATTTTAAACTAATATGAGCGAATTCGAAAAACCTTTGGCAGAAGAAATTGCCGCTACAAGCACAATAGATGATTTAATTGAATTGGCCGAAAAAAAAGGGCTAAAAACTAGTCGTGGAACTGAAATTGATTTCCCAGGTCTAAAGTATCAATTAATAATGAACATGGAAAGTATTAGAGTAAATGGCTTAAAGAAAGGAGAAGATGAATTGGAAGCCAGAACATTATACATCTGTTCTGTAGCACCAAGGGCAGATGGATATAGGAAAAAAATGAGTGAACTTGTTAAAAATTATCTACGCGAATTCGTGGCTGGCTTGCCTAGTGCACCCGCCTCTTCCACAAAATAGTAACGATACTTGTGCTTGCACGTAACAAACTAACCTCATACCTTCTAATAATTCAAGAAGACTTAACTTCACATGAAATGTCCAGTTTGTAATAATGAAAACTCGAAATTAATTTTTTCCAACTTTAAAGGCCATTACCATGGTCTTTTTGATATTTACCAATGTTCCAAATGCGGTGTAAAATTTGCCATAAATAAAAATAAACAAACTGACCAACTTTATAACAAAGTATATTCAGAAAATGATTTTGGTTATTATAATGAATACAAAATCCAGGCAAAAGAAATAAAGAATCAAAAAGAACCTATAAAATATTTGGCCAAAAAATCAATCCCCTACTTTGGAGTTTATAACTTATTAAAAAAACAAAATAACCAAAGAACACTGGATATTGGCTGTGGCTTGGGTTATTTAACATACGCGATGCGTAATTCTGGCCACCAGGCCACTGGCCTGGATATTTCTGAACCAGCTGTTAAGTGGGCCAAAGAAAATCTGGGTGATTATTATGATAATGAATCGTTTCAAATTCATGCTAATAATCACGAAAAAGAATATGATTTTATTAGTGCTTTGGAAATTATTGAACATTTGGAAAACCCTCTTGATTTGTTAAGCAGTATAAAAAAAGCTCTAAAACCCGATGGCGAAGCTTTAATTTCTACCCCCAATAGTTTATATTATCCTCAAAAGGCAGTCTGGAATACTGAATGGCCTCCGATTCATTTATGGTGGTTTAATGACCAGTCAATTCAAGAATTGGCCAAAAAGACTAGCCTAAAGTGCCAAAAACTAAATTTAGGCAAACTTGGCTATTGCTTTTTTTGTCCAAATAATCTATTATTAGATTACTACTACTCACGCAATTTTAGCTTTAATAATTTTAGCGCTATAAAGACTGAAGACAAAAAAACTTCTCATTCTTTATTCAATAAAACGGTAAAATATTTATTAATAGACTTTTACCCACTACGAATGATTTCAAATTTTATTTACCTACTATTTAACGGCCAAACACAAATTTCTATTTACAAATTAACTAATAATTAATAATTATGAATAAGAAAAAAATACAAGCCAACCGCAAGCATCGCAAAAAAGCCGGCAAAAAAATGACCAGCGCCCGCTATCACTAACCCCCCAAAGGGGGTTTTGTATTTTTAATTAGATATGGTAAAATAAAATTAATATGGGAACTGCAATTGATGGAAAATTAATTGCTAAAAAAATTGAGCAAAAAACCGCCGAACGGGTGGCCTTATTAAAGAAAAAAGGCATTATCCCTAAATTGGCGGTTATTTTAGTTGGCACTGATTTACCCTCACAAACTTACGTGCGACGCAAAGGCGAGGCTGCCAAAAGAATTGGCATGGATTTTGATTTACATACATACCCAGAAAAAATCAGTTTAAAAAAACTTATTGATGAAATTAATAAAATTCAAAAAGATAAAAAACTTACTGGTCTAATTGTTCAACTACCATTACCTGAACATTTTTACACCACTGATGTTTTAAATACTATTCATCCAGAACTTGATGTTGACTGTTTAACCGATGTTAATCTTGGCAAACTAGTGATGAAAACTAATTATTTGGTTCCACCCACGCCAGGAGCAGTAATGAGTATTATACATGATTTAAAAATTGATTTAGTAGGAAAAAATGTAACAATTATCGGCATGGGGGCACTGGTAGGTAAACCATTAGCCATTATGATGGTCAATGAACGCGCTAGTGTTACTACCTGCAATAGCGAAACTAAAGACGTTAAAACAAAATGCTTAACCGCGAATATTATTGTCACGGGAGTAGGTAAAAAAGATTTATTGCGTGGTAATATGGTAAAACTAGGCGCCGTAGTAATTGATACTGGAGTTTGTTTTGAAAACGGCAAAATGTATGGGGATATTAATTTTCCAGAAATAATTAGTAAAGCAAGTTATGTTACACCTACACCTGGTGGTGTGGGACCAATTACCGTGGCTCGTTTGCTTTATAACACATTAATTTGCACAGAAAAAAAATATGACAAACACTAACAACCAACTTACAATTATAGTAGGCACTCAATGGGGTGACGAAGGTAAAGGAAAAATAACAGATTTTTTTGCAGAAAAATCCGATTATGTTGTACGTTTCCAAGGTGGAAACAATGCTGGTCACACCCTAGTGGTCGGAGATGAAATATATAAACTACACCTGATACCATCAGGTGTTTTGTATCCAAAGGCTATTTCTATAATTGGCAATGGTGTGGTAGTAGATCCTAAGGTATTAATTGAAGAAATTACCGAATTGCAAAAACGTGGTATTGAACCAAATTTAAAAATTAGTGAACGGGCTCACGTAATTATGCCTTACCATATTGCTATGGATGAAGCCTTGAGTGGACATCAAGGCAATTTGGCGGCTGGTTCAACCAAACGCGGTATTGCTCCGGTGTGCGCGGATAAAGTTTATCGTCATGGAATCCGCATAGGTGATTTATTGGAGCCTGAACTATTTAAAGAAAAATTAACCAAATCTTATAATTTTAATAAAAGTATTATTGAAAAAGTATTTAATCTTTCTTTTGCAATTACTTTAGAAGATATTTACACAGAATATCTTGAATATGGTAAAAAAATTGCTAAATATATTACTGATACAGAAGTTGAATTATTTAAAGCTTTTAAACAAGACAAAAAAATATTATTAGAAGGTGCCCAAGGAATGTCCCTGGACCCTGATCATGGCATGTATCCACATGGCACCAGCACCAACAATGTAGCCGGCTATGCCAGTGTCGGCGTAGGTGTAGGTTTTAATTGCACTGCCAAAGTTATTGGTATTACCAAAGTTTATGTTAGTCGTGTAGGAAACAGTCCTTTTATCACTGAGCTACCAGAAAATGAAGCCAAGGCACTGCGTGATAAAGGTAATGAATATGGCACCACCACTGGCCGTCCACGCCGTGTAGGTTGGCTAGACTTAGTTCAAGTACGCCAAGCAGTTCGGGTTAGCGGTATTACTGAATTGGCAATTATGAAATTAGATATTTTGGCCGGATTTCCTGAAATTAAAGTTTGTGTGGCCTATGATATAGATGGTGAGCGAATAGAAGAAATGCCAGCCAGTTTAACAAAACTAAGAAAAGCCAAACCAATTTACGAAATTTTACCGGGTTGGCCAGAATTGTCTGAGATTGAATGTAATGATTTTGTAAAAAATAATTTTGAAGCCTTGCCAGAAAATATGAAAAAGTATATTGAATTTATTGAGCAAGCCGTTGGTTGCAAGGCAAGTATTATTTCTCTTGGACCAAAACGAAGTCAGACAATCATACGTTAAAAAATTAGTACATGTTTACAACGGAAACAATTGACTTTTCCTCACTGAATGAACAACAAATAAAAGAAACTCTTGCAAAATACAAGATTTCTTTAACTTGTGATGAAATTTTGAAAATCCAAAATGAAATACTAAAACGACCACCCTCAATTGCGGAGTGTGTTTTATGGTCCATTCAAGGTTCAGAACATTGTTCTTATAAATCTAGCCGAATACATTTAAAACAATTTGTAACTTCTGCTCCTAATGTAATTTTAGGACCAGCTGAAGACGCCGGAATTATAGAAATTGCCCGTGATAATGAAGGTAGTAAATATGGCCTAGTTATTTCTCATGAATCACACAATCATCCTTCACAAATTGTACCTTATGAAGGAGCAGCCACTGGCGTGGGAGGGAATGTACGTGATGTTTGTTGTATGGGCGCCAAAGTAATTGCTTCTGCTGATCCCCTGCGTTTTGGTAACATTAAAAATAACAAAACACTTTGGATAAATGAAGGTGTGGTTTCGGGTATTGCTGGCTATGGCAACCCCATTGGTGTACCAATTATTGCCGGTGATATTTATTATGATGAATCTTATAACGATAACTGTTTAGTAAATGTGGTAACGATTGGTGTGCTTAAAGAAGATGAAATTATTCACTCACGCGCTCCGAAGAATGCTAACGGCTATGATTTAATTTTAATAGGCAAGCCTACAGACAATTCTGGCTTTGGCGGCGCTAGTTTTGCTTCACTGGAAATGAAAGAAGAAGAAAAAGAACTAAACAAAGGCGCAGTGCAAGAACCAAATGCTTTTTTAAAACGTCATATCTTGAAATCTACTTACACTTTATTTGAATTACTAAAACAAAAAAACTTGCTGGACAAAGTTGGTTTTAAAGATTTGGGAGCCGGCGGTATTGCTTGTGCTAGTGTGGAATTGGCTGATGCAGCTGATTATGGCGCTGAAGTAAATATTAATTTAGTTCACAAATCAATGAATAATTTACCGCCATTTGTAATTTTATGTGCTGAAACTCAAGAAAGATTTATGTGGGTAGCCCATCCTGATGTCACACCAATTATTCTTGAACACTACAATCAAACTTTTGCTCTACCTGAAGTTTCCGAAGGAGCCAGAGCGAGTATAATTGGTAAAATAAGAGATGATGGACAATACATTGTTACTGCCAATGACGTAGAAATCATCAATGCCAAGGCCAGTGATATTACTAGCGGGTTATTATATGATCGTCCATACAATGAACCACAAAGAAATTTTTCTGAACCAAATTTAAACGAACCAAAAAATTATAATGAAATATTTTTAAGAATTCTTTCGCACGAAAATGTGGCTTGTCGCGTACCGATTTATGAACAATATGACAAGCAAGTTCAAGGTATTACCGTAATTGAAGCTGGGTTAGCTGATGCTGGAGTGATACAACCGTTTAAAGATGAAAAATATCCTGAAGAAATAAGAAAAACTGGTGTGGCTTTAAAAGTAGACCAAAATCCACGCTACGGAAAAATTTCTGCTTATTGGGGTGCGTTAAATGCCGTAGTAGAATCAATGAGAAATATAACTGCTGTGGGTGCCACTCCACAATGTATTACCGATTGTTTATGTTATGGTAATCCTGAAAAACCAGACCAAATGTGGGATTTTGTGGAGGGTGTACGCGGCGTGGCTGATGGTTGCAAAGGTATTCATTTAAAAGAATATCCCGAATCCCCCGTGCCTGTAGTTTCTGGAAATGTTTCACTTTATAATGAATCAAAAGGAAAACCAATTGCTCCAAGCGCAGTTATTTCTTGTACAGGAAAATTAACTGATGTAGGTAAAGCTATTACCATGAGTTTTAAACAAGCTGATTCAATTATTTTAATGATTGGCAAGCGTAAAGATGAATGCGGTAGCAGTGTGTATTATGAGCTATTTAATGAACTGGGTGCCAATTTACCTAAACCAAACCTAACTGAGTGCCAAGGTCAAATTTGGGCCTTAAGTGAGGCAATAGACCAGGATTTAGTGTCGGCAGCTCATGATATATCAGATGGTGGAATAGCGGTTACTTTGGCAGAAATGTGCTTTGGTAGTGAGGTTGGTTGCGAAGTGAATATTCCTGGTGATTTGAGAAATGATAAAAAATTATTTGGGGAAACTGGCGGGTTTATTATTGAAGTTGAAAGTAAAAAAGTTGAAAGTTTAAAGGTAATTTTTGATAATTATAAAGTTGAATATTTTGAAATTGGCAAAACAACTGAAGAAAAAAGAATCAAAATTCAAGATTGTATTGATATAGAGTTAACAACAGCCAAAAAAGAATGGCTGGAAGGGCTACGAAATAAATTATAAAATAAAACCAGTATGTCAATCACCTACAAAGATGCTGGAGTAAACATAGATGACGCCAACAAAGCAAAATCTGCAATAAAAGATATTTTAAAAACCACTGAAAAACGAGTACTAAACAAAGTCGGCGCTTTTTCATCTCTTTATGATATTAAATTACCTGAATATAAACATCCAGTTTTAGTTTTAAAAACCGAAGAACCAGGATCTAAACAACTTTTAGCTTTCAACACAATAAGATTGAATCTGTTTGTTTTGACATGATTAATCATTTAATCAATGATTGTATAGTAATGGGTGCTCGTCCGTTAACAGTTCAAGATGCGATTATTTGTGGAAAACTTGAACCAGCCAAAATAAAACGAATGGTAAAGGCCTTTGCTCAGGCTTGTAAAGAACAAGGTTGCGTTTTAACTGGAGGTGAAACCTCGGAACAACCTGGAGTTATTCCAGCCGGAACTTATATTATTACTTCAAGTATCGTGGGAATAGTAGAAAAAGAAGAAATAATTGATGGTTCAAAAATTCAAAAAGGTAATATTGTTTTAGCTCTTGAATCTAGTGGCCCCCATACCAACGGCTACACACTAATCAGAAAATTGATTGAACAAAATCCAAAAATTATTAATGAAAAAATTGCCGGCAAAACTTTTTTGAAATTAATTTTAGAGCCACATCGTTGTTATTATAAAATAATCAAAGATCTATTTAATAAAAAATATATCACTGGTTTGGCTCACATTACCGGTGGTGGCATCAAAGAAAATTTAAATAGAATTTTACCAGATAATTTGGACGCTGAAATTGATTTAGCTAAATACCAAATCCTGCCAATATTTAAATTTATTAAAAATACAGCAGGGCTGAATGACACTGAGATGCTTCGAACTTTTAACATGAGTATCGGATTAACTGTGGTGGTAAAAAAAGAAAGTGTTCAGAAAATAATTAATTTTATTAAAGAAAAAAATGTTAATTGCTACGAAATCGGCAAAATTATTTCTGGAAATAGACAAATAAAAGTAATTGGAAAATTAAATTGGTAATTTATGCGCATCGCTATCATTCAATTCCCCGGCTCAAACTGTGAATCTGAATCAATTAGAGCCATAAAGCAAGCTAGTCTGGAACCAGTGGAATTTTTGTGGAATCAAAATCCTCATGATTTAAAAAACTTTGACGGCTTTTTTATTGTTGGCGGTTTTTCTTATGAAGACCGTTCACGCTCAGGAATTATTTCCGCCCTAGATCCAATAATGGAATACATAAAAAACGAATCAGAAAAAGGTAAACCAATTTTGGGTATTTGCAATGGCGCTCAAATATTGGTGGAAACCGGCTTGGTGCCTGGCTTAAAAAATAATCAATTGGGAATGGCACTAGCAATAAATGAACGGATCAAAAACGGAAAAATTTTAGGCACTGGTTTTTATAATACCTGGATAAATATGCAATCTTCTGCTGAACCAGGGACTTGTGCTTTCAATAAATATCTAAAAATAAACGAATTTATAAATATACCAATTGCTCATGGCGAAGGCCGTTTTATAATTCCCGAAGCATTACTTCAAGAAATGAAGGCCAACAACCAAACAGTTTTTCGTTATTGTGATAACAACGGAAAAATTTCTGAAGAATTTCCGGTAAATCCCAACGGCTCTGTTTACAATTTAGCGGCGGTTACCAATACAGCTGGCAATGTGATGGCCATGATGCCCCACCCCGAACGAACAGCCAATGGCCAGCCAATCTTTACTTCCATGCGCGATTATATCCAAACAGAAAAAACCATTGATTTAACTCCTCTCACCTATACTCCACCTATACAGACTATTAAACAATTTCAACCAAAAAAAAATAGTGTTGAATTACTTGTGGAATTAATTATTACCGATAATGAAGCAGCCACCGTTAAAAATACCTTGAGTAATTTGGATATTTATGCGGAAATTAAAAAATTTACCCATTGGGAAATTGTTGGTGAAAATAATGAAGACCTCCTGAAAAAAATTATTAAATCCGGAGAATTATTTAATTCTAATAAAGAAAAAATCATAACTAAATTAGAAAATATACCTAATTCTGTATCATTTCTTATTAGGTACAAAGATGATTTCGTTGGTCAAAGTAAGGCCACAACTTTAACCAATCGTTTGGGAATAACTGGCATTGAAAAAATCATTAAAGGAACAGTTTGGCAGATTTCTATCAATCGTGGTAATATTGAAGAAGTTGAAAAATACATTCTAGACAGTCATATTTTATTCAATCAATTTTCAGAAAACTGCTATATAATATGAACTATAAATTAATAATTGAACAAAATCTAAATAATTGTCTCACCGCCACCAACTTAAATATTGGTAACAAAAAAATAGGTAAAGTTCGTGACACTTATGAATTGTCCGACAAAATGATTTTAATTACCACAGACCGTCAAAGCGCCTTTGATCGTATTTTAGCCTCTGTGCCATTTAAGGGGCAGGTGCTAAACCAAATTAGTGCTTGGTGGTTTGCCCAAACTAAAAATATTATTTCTAATCATGTTTTAGAAATTCCTGATCCTAATGTGACAGTAGGTAAAAAATGCAAAGTTTTTCCAGTGGAATTTGTGGTTAGAGGCTACCTGACAGGTTCAACAGACACTTCAGTGTGGATAAATTATCAAAAAGGTGTTCGTGAATATTGTGGTAATACTTTACCTGAAGGAATGAAAAAAAACCAAAAATTTATTAAACCAATTGTCACACCCACAACAAAATCAACTGAACATGATCGTCTAATAACACCAAATGAAATTGTGGCTGAAAAACTAATGACACAAACTGAATGGGATTATGTAAGTAGTAAAGCTTTAGAATTATTTATTTTTGGACAAAAAATTGCTCTAAAAAACAATTTAATTCTAGTGGATACTAAATACGAATTTGGCAAAGATGCCAATGGAAATATTTTATTGATTGACGAAATTCATACTCCAGACTCCAGCCGTTATTGGTTGGCCAATACTTATGAAGAAAGACTTAATAATAATCTTGAACCAGAAAATATTGATAAAGAATTTTTACGACTTTGGTTCAAAGAACATTGTGATCCATATAATGATGAAAAGCTTCCCGAAGCTCCGGCTGAACTGGTAATTGAACTTTCAAATAGATATATTCAACTTTATGAAATGATCACTGGTGAAAAATTTGTTTTTCCAACTGGTAATATTAATGAAAGATTGAAAAATAATCTCGAACCGCTCATTAAGCGGTGAGAGATCCCTTTCCCTAAATTTAACCTAACTATAAAGTACAAATCTTAATTTTAATTTCTGCGCGTCAAAAAGGGATTCCTCACTACCGCTCGGAATAAAAAAAATATGAAAGCCGTCATCATCATGGGCTCAAATTCAGATCAAGAATGGGCCAAAAAAATTACCAACAAACTAACTGAATTAAATATTGAACACGAAGAACATATCGCCTCAGCCCACAAAGAAGCTAAAAAATGTTTAGAAATTTTAGAAAAATACCAAGATCAGTCAGTAATTTATATCACTATCGCCGGACGTTCCAATGCCCTGTCTGGTTTTGTAGCTGGAAACTCCAATAAACCAGTAATCGCCTGCCCACCATTTAAAGATAAAGAAGATCTAATCATAAATATTCACTCAACTTTACAAATGCCCAGCAATGTTCCAGTTTTAACTAT
This sequence comes from Candidatus Magasanikiibacteriota bacterium, assembly GCA_903837125.1. Taxonomy (GTDB): domain Bacteria; phylum Patescibacteriota; class Patescibacteriia; order Magasanikbacterales; family UBA922; genus CAILTG01. The sequence continues at coordinate 29,157 of CAILTG010000060.1, forward strand.
TTTAGATCCAGTAAATTGTGCCTTAGCTGTAAAACGAATCAGTGAACTATTATAAATCAACCAAATTTATCTAACTTTATCCCGATTTTGCTTCGAGCGAAATCGAGGATCCTCGATTTCGTCACAACGAAATCGGGATAAACTTTTAACTATCACCTATGTGCGGCACACTTGGAATTTTTTCCCACAAACCTGTAGCTCAGGAACTATATGAAGGTCTAATTCATCTACAACATCGAGGACAAGATGCTTGTGGAATTTTAACTTATAATGAAAAATTCCACATAAAAAGGGGTAGTGGTTTGGTGCGTGATACTTTTGTACAAGAAGACATGGAAATGCTTAAAGGTAATATCGGTATTGGACATGTGCGTTATCCTACTGCTGGTTCAAAATTTAGTTTTGAAAATACCCAACCACTAATGATCTTTGCGCCTTATGGCATTGCCATGTCACACAACGGAGATTTAACAAATTATTTTGAATTGCGTGAAGAATTATCAACCAAAGATCGTTCTTATTTTAATACCACTTCTGACTTGGAAATTATTTTAAATATTTTTGCCATGGAAATGCAAAAACGTTTTGATAATGACAGTGATATTTTTCAAAATATTTGTGAATCTGTAGAAGTTGTTTTTAATCGCTGCCGTGGAGCTTATTCTGTTTGTGGAATTGTGGCTGGCAAGGGTATGGTAGTTTTTAGAGATCCCCATGGTATTAGACCCCTTGTTTGTGGTTTACGTCAAAATGAAGACGGTACCCGAGATTATATTTTTGCTTCTGAAAATACCATGTTTTATCCTTTGGGTTTCAAACATCAAGGCAATGTCCAGCCTGGCGAAGTGGTGTTTATTAATATGAAAGGTGAAATGTACAGTAAAAAACTACGCAACGAAATTTTTACTCCAGATATTTTTGAATATGTTTATTTATCCAGACCAGACTCCATGATAAATAATGTTAGTGTCTATCGAGCGCGCTTGCGCATGGGACAAAATTTAGCCAAACGCTGGATGGAAAAATATCCTGAGATCAAACCTGACATTGTCATCCCGATTCCCTTTTCTTCCAATACTGCAGCTTTATCCTTTGCTCATGAAATTGGTGTGCGTTACTCAGAAGGAATATATAAAAATCCTTTTGTAGGCAGAACTTTTATGATGCCCGGACAAACACAACGCCGGAAATCGGTTTTACAAAAACTTTCCCCGCAAGAAGTAGAAATTAAAGGTAAAAATGTTATGCTCATTGATGATTCTATTGTGCGCGGTACCACCAGCAAAGAAGTGGTAAAAATGGTACGCGAATCTGGTGCCAAGAAAATCTATTTTGCCACACCTTGTCCACCAATTAAATTTCCGGATTTTTATGGCATAGATATTCCCACACGGGGCGAATTAATTGCTGCCAATAGAACAGTGGAAGAAATTCGTGACTATATTGGAGTTGATATTTTACTTTACCAAGAAATTGCTGACTTGGTAGAAGCAGTAACCAGACGCGGTGACCATAATATTGATCGACCTTCAATGCCCTACCTTGATGGCTGGTATGTTACCGGAGATGTGGATGATGAAAAAATTAATAAATATGAAAAATTGAAAGAACACACTAAACGTGGTTAAACAGCTATGAATATTTTATTAATTGGTTCTGGTGCCCGCGAACACGCTATTGCTCGCGCCTTTAAAAGATCACCACAAAATCCTAATCTTTTTTGTTTTGGAGCAAATGTTAATCCAGGTATCAAAGATATTTCAACTGGTTATACTACTGGAAAAATTACTGATCTAGAAGCAATTTTGAATTTTGCCTTAACCAATAAAATTGAATTGGTTTTTGTTGGGCCAGAAGCACCGTTGGCCGCAGGTGTTGCTGACAAACTTTGGGAAAACAATATTCCTTGTGTAGGACAAAAACAAATACTGTGTCAAGTAGAAACCAGCAAAGGTTTTACTAGAGACTTAATAATTGAATACAATATTCCTGGTTCAATAAAATATAAAAGGTTTAATTCACTAGAAGGGGTTGAAGATTTTCTAATTGAACTTGAAGAACTATATGTAGTTAAAGCCGATGGTCTGGCTAATGGTAAAGGCGTAAAAGTGGCTGGTGATCATTTACACAGTCACCTAGAAGCACTAACTTATTGCCAGGAGTTGATTACTGAAAAAAGTAATTTTGTAATTGAAGAGAAATTAATTGGTCAAGAATTTTCTTTAATGAGTTTCTGTGATGGCACTAACTTAGCACATATGCCGGCAGTGCAAGACCATAAACGCGCTTTTGCCAATGACGAAGGCCCTAATACTGGCGGTATGGGTACTTATTCTGATGCCAATCACTTACTCCCATTTTTAACTGCTGAAGATATTATACAGGCACAAACCATCAATCAAGCTACAATTAATGCCCTTAAAAACAAATTTGGTGAAGATTATGTGGGAGTTCTATATGGAGGATTTATGATAACCAAAAACGGTGTAAAGCTAATTGAATACAATGCCCGCTTTGGTGACCCAGAAGCCATGAACGTTTTGGCCATATTAGATTCTGATTTTATAGAATTGTGCCAAGCAATTGTAAATGGAACTTTAACCCAAGAACATGCTAAATTTAAAAATCTGGCCACTGTCTGTAAATATGCTGCGCCAATCGGCTATCCTGATAATCCAGTAAAAAACCAGAAAATTGATATTTCAAATATACAAAATAAAGAACAATTATACTTTGCTTCTGTTGATGAGCGTGAAGACGGATTATATGAAATTGGTTCACGAACTGTGGCTGTTGTTGGCATCGCCCAAACTATTTATGAAGCAGAAAAAATTGCCGAAGCAGAAATAAATAAAATCAAAGGACCCTTATTTCATAGAAAAGATATTGGCACTAAAGAATTGATTGAAAAACGGGTTAAGATGATGAAAAGAATAAGAAATGATAGATGATAGATGATATATATGATAAAATTAGCAATACTTGGCTCAACAAAAGGCACCGACCTACAAGCAATTATTGAGGCCATAAAAAATGGAAAATTAGATGCCAAAATTGAAATAGTAATTAGTAATAAGGTGGATGCTTATATTCTTGAACGCGCTAAAAATCACAAAATAAAATCAATTTTTATAGACCCGAGCTTGCCCGACGGAGCGAAGCAGAGCCGAGAAGAATATGACCAAAAATTAATCAACAAATTATCCAATCACCAAATTGACTTAATTTTATTGATTGGCTGGATGCGAATTTTTTCGTCGGTATTTATTAATCAATACCGCGGACGAATTATCAATGTCCACCCTTCCTTACTTCCCGCCTTTGCTGGTGGTATGGATTTAGATGTTCACGAAGAAGTAATTAAATCAGATGCAAAAGAAACTGGTTGTACTGTTCACTTGGTAGATGAAGGAGTAGATACTGGAAAAATTTTAGTTCAAAAAAAATATTTTGTTGAATCAACCGATACTCCGGAAACTTTAAAAAATAAAGTACAAAAATTAGAGGGCGAAGCGCTTATCGAAAGTATTAGATCATTTAATTTCAAATTTCCAATCAATGATAAAATCTAAATTTCAAAAAAATATTTTGGAATTAGTCATTTGATATTGATTTGGCATTGGTAATTGGTAATTTGACATTTTATACCAACATTTTATAAATTCTAAACAAAAAAACTCCAACTTATGAATAAATCTATTACTACTATCAAGAGAGCCCTAATCTCTGTCTCCAAAAAAGATGGTATTATTGAACTGGCTCAACAACTAGACAAACTTGGTGTAGAAATAATTTCTACTGGTGGAACCTTTAAAAAATTACAAGAATCTGGAATTCCCGCCATTGAAATTTCTAATTTTACCGGCTTTCCGGAAATGATGGACGGCCGAATAAAAACTTTGCACCCACTGGTACATGGTGGAATTCTTGGTTTAAGGGATAAACACGCTGAGGTGGCAAAAGATAATAATATTAAATGGATTGACCTTGTAATAGTAAATCTTTACCCCTTTTCCGAGACTATACAAAAACCCGGTGTAACCGAAGAAGAAGTGATTGAAAACATTGATATTGGTGGCCCCAGTATGATTCGCTCAGCTGCTAAAAATATTGGTTGGGTGGGAGTCGTAGTTGATCCTAATGATTATTCTTTAATTCTAAACGAGTTAAAAAATCAAAATGGCTTAACTTATGAAACACGAAAAAAATTATCTGCGAAAGCTTTTTCTCATACTGCGCAATACGACACGATAATCGCCAATCATTTTAATCAAGAACCATTTCCAGACAATTTATCTCTTACCTTCAATAAATATTATGATTTAAGATATGGCGAAAATCCCCACCAATTGGCTTGTGTATACAAAGAACCAAATAATACTAGTTGTAATATCTTGAATGCCAAAATTTTGCAGGGCAAACAACTATCTTTCAATAATATTAATGATGCTGATGGCGGACTGGCGACCTTAAAAGAATTTTCTGAACCAACCTGTGTGGTGGTAAAACACGCCAATCCTTGCGGGGTAGCCACAGGAAATGATATAACCGAAGTTTTCAAACGCGCCTACAATGCCGATGCTTTATCAGCTTTTGGTGGAATTATTTGTTTAAACAGAATTTGTACCAAAACTATTGCCGAGGAAATTGCCAAAGTGTTTGCTGAAATTGTCCTGGCACCAAGCTATGAACCAGAGGCCTTGGAAATTTTTGCCAAAAAGAAAAATTTAAGAATTTTAGAATTAGGTAAAATTACCCCCTTGATGCCAAAACACGAATTTAAATTTATTGATGGCGGACTTTTGGTACAAGATCAGGATATTAAAACATTAAATCAAACCGAACTAAAAATTGTTACTCAAAAAATACCCACTGAAAAAGAACTGTCTAATATGCTGTTTGCCTGGAAAGTTCTAAAGCATGTAAAGTCAAATGGAATTTTACTAGCCAAAGACAATTGCACAGTTGGCATCGGGCCAGGACAAGTTTCCCGCGTGGAAGCAGTGGATATTTCCATTCACAAAGCTGGAGAAAACATCAGAGACTGTATTCTGGCATCCGATGCCTTCTTTCCTTTTCGGGACAGTATTGATAAAATAGCCAAAACCGGAATCAAAGCTATCATTCAGCCTGGTGGCTCAATTAAAGATGAAGAAGTAATTCAAGCTTGTGACGAACATGGCATCTCAATGGTCTTCACCGGATTTAGATGTTTTAAACATTAACATGCAATTAAATAAATACACAAACAATATTCGCCTGCTGGCGGCAGTTATTGGAATAATTGGATTTTTAACATTTTTACCAAATTTAAATACTGGTTTTCTTTCTGATGACTATGATTTTTTAGCCCGAATGGACAATGTAAAAAATTTAACTACTGCCGTTGAAACGATTAATCCTGCTGGACAAAGTTTCTGGCGCCCAGTATTAAACACCAGTTTTCTTTTAAACTATGCTATTTTTGGAGAAAATTCAGCTATTTCCTATCATCTAATTAATAACTTACTCCACGCCCTTACTGCCGCTTTTGTTTTTTTAATATTTTACGAACTTCTCAATGACAAAAAAACCGCTTTTTTAGGAAGTCTACTTTTTGTCATTTACCCCATGCATCATGAGTCAATCACCTGGATTGCCGGACGCACAGATTTGTTGGCAGCAGTTTTCTTTGTGTCTTCACTGGATTTGTATATTTTATATTTAAAAAGAAATAAAATATATTTATATCTTAGCAGTTTATTATTATTTATTTTGTCAGTTTTAAGCAAAGAAATGGCGCTCTCACTGCCCATCATGTTTTTTTTAGTTGATTTAATCTGGTTCAAAAAAAATATATCTCTAAATTCATACTTAAAAAAGTATGCTCCTCTTATTTTAATTTTATTATTATATTTTGTTGGCAGATATTTTTCCATTCATCAATTAATCGGCGGCTATTCATCATTTGGAAAAAGCACACAATTAAATGTGGATCTATTCAGTCCAATTATTTCTCCGGTTTTTTATTTTACAAAAATTATAAATTTTTCTTTTTTAATTAATTACCCCAGCCACTTCATTGCCGAAATCGCCAACTTCAGTTTAATTTTTAGAAAATATATTGTTTTTGGTTTTTTTGCCCTCCTAGCTGTTTTTTTAAACAAGATAAAAACTAACTACAAAAATTTAGCTGCTCTCTACTTACTAGCAATAATTTCAGTACTACCGGCTTGGTCAATGTTAAAAGGTATCCAAATTAACGGCGAAAGCAGTCGTTTTTTATACATACC
>CAILTG010000061.1 GCA_903837125.1 Candidatus Magasanikiibacteriota bacterium
AGGAGATGAGGGAGAAGAGGGAGAAGAAGGAGAAAAAAAAGAAGGAGAAGAAGAAAAAGAAGGAAAGAAAGGAAAAGAAGGAGAAGAAGAAGGAAAAAAAGGAAAAGAAAAAACACCAGAAGAAGAAGCTGCTGAAAAAGAAAATGAAGATTTTAAAAAAGAACTGGCTGGAGATCACAAAGACGCTATGGGTGATAAAAAAACACCTGAAACTGAAAACGCTCAAGCTCAAGAAAATGCCACGGCACAAGGACAGACTCAACCAAACACTGAAGAAAATAACAACCAACAGCAGCAACAAAAAAAACAAACTGAAAACAACAAACAGTCCAAGTTACAGCAACTAATGAAAAAATATCAAGATGCAGTGCGAGGAACACAAAAAAAAGTAAAAAATAAAATTGCCAAAATTCAACAGGAATTAAATAAGAAAAAAAGAGCCCGTAAAATAGAAGAGGGGAAAAAATTACCCACCTATCTAAAAATGGCCGCAGCCTTTTCCTTATATATTATTGAAATGGCTCTCTGTTTGGCAGCCTTAATAATTTTGGCTATCATTACGCTGGTGACTTTTTTTCTAACTCTAGAAGTTACCGGGCCAGCAATGCTTAAAGTTTTACAACAACTAGTAAGTTGGAATATAAAATTTGGCAGCAAGATGGCCGGCTATTGGGAAGATCTAAAAAAAATTGATGCTGTTATAAAAAAACTTGACATGGAAATTAAATTACTGCAAGGAAAAATTATGACTTTTCAGGGTACAGCTAATACCAAACTTATGGAATTAAAAGGTAAAGTCCTTAAACAACAAGCAAAAATTAATCAAGAATAATAATAATTAATTAAATTTATATGGAGAAAAAACGTTTAATAATCGCCCTAATATTTCTCTTGGTTTGTATTGGAATTGGTTATTTAATCTACCGCGTTTTCTTTTATAAGCCACCTACTCCTCTAGGAGCACCAACTGGAACAAGTACCCAAGGCCAATTCCCTCAAACAGAGGAAGGTGCTAATCTACCGTTCAGCACCACTTCCACTCTGCCCACTGCTGAAAACCTACCAGAAACCAATAATGGAGTAACAACTCAACCACAACGTGAAACAGAAATTGTTAATACCACTTTAAGTGGTGCTACCAAAGACAGCACTGGCGGAGCCAGATTTTATAATCAACTGGATGGAAAATTTTATCGGGTAGACAAAAACGGCAATATTGTTGCCCTAGATGACCAAGTTTTTTACAGTGTACAAAAAGTTAATTGGTCACCAAATAAAAATGAAGCCATTCTGGAATATCCTGATGGCAATAAAATTTATTATAATTTTGATACCAAGCAACAAGCCACTCTGCCAGCGCACTGGGAAAATTTTTCATTTACCTCCCAAGGAGAAAAAATTGCCGCCAAAAGTCTAGGTCTTTCCACCGAAAATCGCTGGCTCATTACTTCCGACCCCAATGGCCAAAACGCTGTTGCTATTGAACCAATGGGAGATAATGCTGATGCCGTAAATGTGGACTGGTCACCTAATGGACAAATCATTGCCACTTCCTTAACTGGGGAAGTTTTGGGTGATGATCGTCAAGAAGTACTTTTTGTTGGTCAGCATCATGAAAATTTTAAATCCACCATTGTTGAAGGCCAAGGTCTGGTAACACAATGGTCCCCCAAAGGCAATCAATTACTTTACAGTGTCTTTAGTGAAAGAAGTGATTTCAAACCAGAATTGTGGATAGTAACCGCCGATCCTGATCATATTGGTGAAAATCGACGCTTGCTCGGTCTTAATACTTGGGCCAATAAATGTAACTTCTCCGATGAAAGATACGTTTACTGCGCCGCCCCCACTACTTTAGATACAGGTTCTGGTTTTGCTCCTGGCCTGGCAGACAACACACCAGATAATATTTACAAAATTGATTTGCAAACTGGTTTGCAAACCCAAATACCTTTAAACAATAATCATACTATTAATAATTTATTTACCGGAAGTGATGGCAAAACCTTATATTTCACCGATAAAAACCAAAGTGGTTTATTTAGTGTTCCATTAAAATAAAATTAGTAAAATATTCTAAATATTTTCTATGCTAAAAACAAAACACTTACTATTCATCTTTATTCCCGCTATTTTAATTGCCGGCTTTGTTTTCTTTATTCGTCTGGTTGAATATCAACCACTATACCCCAAAATAAGTTCCACCAGTTCTACTGTGGGAACGGTGGTACCAATATTTGTTGATGATCCAATAACCGGTAGCGCGAACGCAGGAGTAAGCATTGTAGTTTTTGAAGACTTTGGTTGTAGCCATTGCAAAACAACCAACGCTCTTTTAAATCAAGTTTGGCAAAAATACCCAGATAAAATAAAAATTGTTTGGAAAGGCTTACCAGTTACTAAATTTCCCGTGGCCACTGATTTAGCACATGAATATGCTTATTGTGCCAACCAACAAGAAAAATATACTGACTTTTCGGAAATTGCTTTTGCTAATTCCACCAATCTTAACGCCGATACATTAAGCAAGATTGCCACTCAAATAAATTTAAACCAAAACCAACTAAAAAAGTGCCTTGAATCAAACGCCCCTGCTGACTATTTAAATCGCATTTACAATTTAGCCACTTCACTCAATATTCAAGTAGTGCCAACGATCTTTTTAAACGACCAACAAATTCAAACTCCACAATTAATTGAAGAATGGGAGACGCTGATAAACAAAGCTCTTTTAATTAGTAACTCATAGTTCACTTATTTTTAGATTATTAAACATATTACTCACTTTTTTAAATATCAAATTTCTAATTTCTAATTTCTAATCAATGACCAATACCAAAGCTTAAATTTGGCATTTAGATTTTGAAATTTGGATTTTATTTGGCATTGGTAATTGGATATTTGACATTCACCAAACTTTCAACACTCATTATTATATATGATAAAAAGAAAAACTTTGATTACTAAAATACTCTTTTTCTCTTTTCTGTTTGCTTGTTTATTTTTTCCGAAATTCTCTCAGGCCATAACTATTAAAGAAAGTACTAGTGGCAGTGCCACCCTTTACACTTACAATTCCACTGGTTGTGGACATTTGGCTCCGGAGGCCGGCTACTATATGGCAACTGATCGCGGAATAGTAGTTTCTCAAAATACAAAAAGTGTAAATAATATTTTGATTTATTTTCATGGCATGGAACATTGTGTTAAGGGCAATCCCCCTTGTGCCGGCTATACACCAGAAGAAATGTGTAAAGATCCAATTTGTTCCAACATTTCCAAACTTGGCAATACAGCTGTTTTAATTCCACACACTATTAACGGCGGATCAAAAACAGAACTTTCCACTTCGGAAATTAAATGTTTTTTAGATGAAGCACTTTCAGTATTAGGACAAAAAGATATTTCATGGACTGGTGCTAATTTAATTGTGGCCGGACATAGCGGTGGAGGAATATTTGTAAAAAATGTTATTCAGTCTAAATATACTGCCGGTTTAAAATTAACTGCTTCAATTTTTTTTGATGCCTGTTTTAATAACTGGTGCCAAGACGCACTTAAATTAAATTCCGGAGATGTTTACCTCTACTACGGCGGGGATCAAACACTTGATCCTCAAAGTAAAAATACTGATCCTGCTTCCAACGCCGCAGCCACAGCCGCTCCAAATAAAGTAAAAAGATTAGATAAAGTAAATGCTGCTCATGAACAAATTCAAGGACTTTGTTTAGCTGATTTTTTAACTCCTAATAAATGCCAAAACCAAGCCACTGATATGCTTAACCCCACCGCTCCAAGTGGAGGATACACCACAATTGCCGGGGCGGTAGGTGCTGACAAACTTTCCGGAACCTACAAAATTCCCTTAATGGACACCACTTCTTTTGAAATGGCTCTTAACAAACCCAAACCATTAATTAATATTCCTGGTGTGTCTTTTTCCGAACCACAAGATTTAAAAGTTATTAAAGAGGATAGTGGAGCCGTTTACATGTTTATACCCTATTTAGGTGAATATATTTCAGCTTTATATAAATATGCTATTGTGGTGGCTGGTGTACTTTCCGTAATTATGATAATTATTAGTGGTATACTCTGGATTACCGCTGGCGGGTCATCAGAAAGTATCACTAGTGCCAAAAAAAGAATTGGTGGAGCCTTAATCGGTTTATTAATTGCTGTAACTTCTTACACTCTACTTTTCACCATCAATCCTGATTTGGTTAATTTTAGAAATTTGAAAGTACAAATAATACCGGCTGAACAATTTCCTAATGAAGATGATATTGCTTTCCCTTATACTGGAAGTTCCCCATTGATTAGTGGTGTTGGTGCTGGTGGTGGCACAGAAATAGAAGCCATAATTAAAAGTCCTCTTCCAACTAATCTTAAACCCTGCACACCTGAAGCTCTGCAGTGGGCTGCTAAACAACTATTTGATGAAGTAGTCTGTGCCGGGCCCAAACATTGTGCCTTTACTGCTTCAAGATTCCTCAGATACACTGGCTGTATAAAAATTAATAAAGCTGATGACATCATTTCTTTTGACAATGCTTCTTTGTTAGCCGCCATAATGGAAAACTCTGGTTGGAAAACAATTTTAATTGGTGATCTGAAAGCCACACAATTAGATAATCTCCCTCTCGGCTTGTTATTCTGGAGTGGCCATGTAGGCGTTAGTTTAGGTAACGGAAAAGTGTTTCAATCTGGAGGTTATACAAATGATTGGTTAGATTTAAACAAAAGAGGCGGAGGCAATTGTCCCAGAAACTCTGAAGGCAGTCCAAACACTTCAATAGCTGCACAATGTAATTTCTGCAACAAAATACCAAATAATCAAGGACCTGGCAGTGGCCGTTTTGGTTCTGGAACAAATCAACCTTGGTCTATAGGCCCTATTTCAACATATACTGGAAGTAAAGGACAAAAATTCAAAGCCCTACTTACACCTGGTGAAGCTACTGAAACAAAAATTAATTGCTGTTTTATAATAGGTAACGGCATTAATAAAAAATATAATCTCACACCAACCTTGTGCAACCTAATGCACAATGGTCAGCCTTGCTAACCAAATTATGAAAAACACTAAAAACAAAATTATTCTAATCAGTCTAACAATTTTTTGTCTTTCATTATTTTTTGATGTTAAAAATATCTCAGCCGCCAGCACTGCTGTAACTGTACCTATAAAAATACCTTTAATGACCACCAGCGAAGTTCAAATGCTGATCCAAAAACCAACACAAGAAATTAATATTCCCGGAGTTTCTTTCACTGAACCCACAAAATTAGATTTAAATCAGGAAGTAAATGCGAGCGGCAAAAAAATAACCTCTGTATATTTTCCTTACCTAGGTGAATATCTTACAGCAGTTTATAAATATGCGGTGATAGTTGCCGGTGTGCTGGCTGTAATTATGATTATTGTGAGTGGAATCATGTGGGTTATTTCCGGAGGCAATAAAGAAATGGTAACTAGTGCCAAAAAAAGAATTGAGCAAGCAGTAATCGGTTTGGCTATAATTTCAACTTCCTATGTTATACTTTATTCTATAAATCCCTACCTAGTAAATTTCAAACCTTTAAAAGTAACTTACATAATGCCGGAACCTATACCAGATGAAAACGTTTTTACTGAAAAAGAAGCAGCAGCAATAATGAAAAAAGGAGTTATTGTTACCCCTCTAGGGAAAATTGATCTTTCCTCTCTAACTTATAACACCCCTAACACCTTATTTGCCAAACAAATAACTTTAAACATTTTAAACTTTTTAACTCAACCATCAACAGCCATGGCTATCGGTGACGAAAGTACAAAAAATATAATGCTAGGTTTCGGTGATCAAGCCATTACTTTTCTAATGATTGATAATACTACCGACAGACAATTCACCTGTAACAAAGATTCAGCTGTTGCTTTGGCTAAAATTTTAGATCATTCCAATATTTGTGTTGGACCAAATCATTGTGCCTGGACCGCCAGTCAATTTCTTGCTTATCTTAACTGCCAAAAAATGACTCAAAATTTGGATCCTAATGGCAGTCAAACAATGAGTGGCGGCGCAACAATATTGGCTAAAATATTAAATTCTCGCGGCTGGTTGGTAAAAAAAGTTACTTTAAATAATTATAATAAATTGCCAGTTGGCTTACTTTACAATGGAGGTCATGTGGGAGTATCTTTAGGTGGCGACGGTTGGCAATTCCAGTCTGGAAGCACAAAATTTAAAGAACGTATTATTAATTCTGCAAGCCCGAAGTGTCCAGACCAATGGAATGTTTCATCTAAAAATCCTTCTGCCTGTGCCTTATGTTCACAAAATTTAAAAAGTGAATCACCAAGTGGTGAAAATTTTCCAAAAGATAACAAAGGGAGTAACCAATTTTGGTTTATGGACAAAATGGACGAAAATTTAGATTATTGGATAGGAAATGACCCTGATCTCAAAAATAAAAAAGAAAGATATGCTTATGGCTGGCAATATATAATTTACCCTAATTTACAAAATGAAACCGATGAAGGCGGCTCCCGCATAAATTGTGGCGGAAAACCAAATGTATCAAAAATACTTTGCGATTTTATTGATAATTATGCAACAAGAAGACCAGGAACAAATTTATAATAATTAAAAAACCTGTGACAAAAGAAAATAACACAATTTTTGAATGTTCCAACTGCGCCGCGCAATTTCAGAAATGGAATGGGCGTTGTCTTGAATGTGGAAAATGGGGAACCCTTAAACAGGAGACAAAATACGTAGAAAAAAATACAAAAAAAACTAACGCTACTAATTATGCGCCAGTGAAAACTATTGGTCTAAATGAAATTCAGGGTAGTGATGTAAAGCGGATTAAAACTAATATTGAAGAATTGGACAGAGTGTTAGGTGGCGGGGTGGTGCCAGGGAGTTTGGTTTTATTAAGTGGAGATCCGGGAATTGGCAAATCAACTTTGGCGATTCAATTGGCGGCCTCAATTCCGAATACATTATACATTTCTGGCGAAGAATCGGTGGAACAAATTAAATTACGTTATGATCGTATTGTAGGAACGCGCCATGGCGCGTTCTCTCCGATTGGCAATGATGCATTTCCGAGACCGCGCCTTGGCGCGGTCCTACAATTGGCCAACGAAACCTGTGTTGAATCCATCATTGCCACAATTCTTTCAACCAAACCACAAATGGTAATTATTGATTCTATCCAAACTATCTTCTCTGCTGAAGTGGAAGGCGAACCAGGCAATCCCACGCAAATAAAAACCTGCACTGCTAAACTTTTGGAATGCGCTAAAACCAACAATATTGCCATTGTCTTAATTGGTCACGTAACTAAAGAAGGAGTGTTGTCCGGACCAAAAACCATGGAACATTTAGTAGACACTGTGCTTTATTTAGAAGGCGATAAATTTCATCAATTTAGAATCCTGCGAGCGGTAAAAAATCGTTTTGGCTCTACGGACGAAGTAGGTGTTTTTGAGATGAAAGCTAATGGCTTAATAGAGGTAAAAAATCCCTCTCAGGCCTTTTTAGAGGGTCGTGGCGAGCCTGTCCCCGGTGGGGTGGTTACTTGTCTGATTGAAGGATCACGCCCCATTCTGGTAGAAATACAAGCCTTAGTGACCAAAACTAATTTCGGCTACCCCCAGCGCCGTGCTTCTGGCTTTGACTTAAACCGTTTACAAGTTTTGATTGGTGTTTTAAGCAAACGCACCGGCTTACCTCTAGAAGCTTATGATGTATTTTTAAATGTGGTAGGCGGCTTAAAAGCCGATGAACCGGCTGCCGATTTGGCCGTAATTATGGCCATTGCCTCGGCCATGAAAAACAAAACGATCCCCAAAAATTTAGCCACTTTTGGCGAAGTAGGTTTGGGTGGCGAAGTGCGCAATGTTTTACACAACGAAAAACGTTTAAAAGAAATTAAAAAATTAGGCTTTGAAATCGCGGTAGTGCCCCAGTCCAAAGAAACAATAAAGATTATGGGATTAAAAGTAGCACACATTGAAAATGTGAGAGATGTGGTGGAAAAAATTGTAAAATAATATATGTAGGAACGCGCCGTGGCGCGTTCTCGGCAACATGACGCCATTCCACAACATTACATAAAAATATCTTCTTTATTATTTCGATCTCTAAACCATTTTTCTGGATTTGTTTTAATATAATTTCGTATTTTAAACAAGGCCTTCTCATCATGAATAATTCGATCATAAAATTTTGATTGCCAACAAAAAAAATTTGATTCATTTTTATTGCAATAACGTTTAACATTGCCCTTAAAATGATTAATAATGGATGAAATGGAATTTTTTTGTAATGGTCGTATGGTTATATTTGATTCCGCGAGAACGCGCCACGGCGCGTTCCTACAATAATTATATTCCATAATTTCAATCACCATGTGAACGTGATTCGGCATTATTATAAATTCATCCAAATTAATATTTTCAAATGATTCCACCAATTCCAACCAATAAAATTGCACAATCTCCCCTATTTTTGACAAAACCATTTCATTATTAATAATTTCACCAAAAAATTCTTCACGATCTTTTGTGCAGATTGTGATAAAATAAAAACCCGGTCGTGAATAATCATAACCAGGCAAACGATATTGTTTTTCTAATTTAAATGACACGTCTTTTTATTTAAAAAATATCATAAAAATATTATACTATTTTTAGACTAAATTACAAAATTTATATATTAAAAAAACATCCGATCACTCAGATGTTTTTATTTTTTACCCAGAACGCCTGACGTTTTGCTTCCAATATTTGAAAATAAAACGATTGTGGCGTCCTGGATGTTGAGTCCCGCGCCACATCGCCCCTTTAGGGAATGCTACACGGGCTGTTAGCCCTGATCTTCGGTGGACTTCTTCTTGCCGTCTTCGGGCGTCGGGGACGGGGGCAGGCCACGTCCGGAGACGCGAAGGGCACGGTCGCCGGCCCTCAGAGCCTTCCGCCTCTGACTGACGACAGGACGACTACCACGCCCAGCAGAGTCATCGAGGTCTTCGTAGCCTTCTGGCCTTTCGTGGAGGTCGTTTGCCATCAAACGATCTCCGTCTTCACGCCGGTGGCGGTGGCGAAGGGCCGCGCGTGCGCGAGCATGCTGCTCGACACGAGTCGCGCCGGCTTGCCCGCGGTCCTCCTTCCCTCGACGAATGCCGCATATCTGATCTCGCCGCCCGGATTCTTTGGATTTCTCCAGTTCTCACGATCAATGACCAGACGGACATTGTCAACAACCAAACCCAGGAATCTAGACATTAGCACCCTCCGAAATTGAATGAACCACGAACTCTGTCTCTTGCCTCATGGCAAAATGCGGTATTACCCGCGCTAAACAGAGTCCTAAGAAACTGGGCAAAATTATAACAAAAACTAACCAGTTTGTCAAGAAAACAGCCCCTAAATGGGCTGTTTATTGAAAATTGATAATTGTAAATTGAAAATTATTCTAGATGCACTCTCTCTTCCCACTCTTTAACTTTATTCTTCAAAACTGGAAACTTGGCAAAATCAATCCCCCGCGCTAAATCACGGGCTAATTTAATTAATTCTTTGTCTTGCAGTGTGGCCAAACGCAAATTCATCATTCCACTTTGCTCTGTTCCATACACTTCACCAGGGCCCCGCACTTCCAAATCATATTCTGCCACTTTAAAGCCATCATGATTAATTTCAAAATACTTAAGTCGTTCCATTGTTTTTTGTGAATCAGAATTGGTAAACAATAAACAATAAGATTGGTACACGCTCCGGCCAACCCGTCCGCGAAATTGGTGTAATTGTGCCAAACCAAAACGCTCAGCATCTTCAATCATCATTACGCTAGCATTAGGAATATCCACTCCTACTTCCACTACCGAAGTAGATACTAAAATATTTAATTCGCCTTTAGAAAACTTATTCATCACTTCTTCTTTTTCTTTTGATTTTAACTTGCCATGCAGAAACCCAACTTTTAAATCCGGAAAAATTTGTTTAGACAACTTTTCATATTCTTCCATCACACTTTTCTTTTCCTGATTATTAAATAACCGATAATCCGGATAATTTATTATTTCAATTTCATTTTCATTCTTTTTAATTTTTACTTTTTCCTTTTGACTTATGAGCGGACAAATTACAAACACTTGTCTTCCCAATTTCACTTGATCACGAATAAATTGATAAGCCTTTTCTCTATTATGCGGTTCCACCAATCTGGTTTTGATAATTTTTCTGTTCGCCGGCAATTCGTTAATAATTGATAAATCCAAATCACCATACAGCGTAAGCGCAAAAGTCCGCGGAATCGGGGTGGCGGTCATTGATAAATAATGCGGGATTAAAGCAGATTCACGCTGACGCAATACTGCCCGCTGATTAACGCCGAAGCGGTGCTGTTCATCCACAATTACTAAACCTAAATTTTTAAACTCCACTCCTTCGGACAACAAGGCGTGTGTACCAATAATAACATTTACTTCCCCATCTCTAATCATTTCTACAACTTGTCTTTTGGTAATTTTGTCATTTAGTAATTTGGATTTGATTGGAAATTGTCCCGCAATGAAGACGGGATCCCGCTGTGGCGGTGAGAAATTGGAAATTAAAAATTGTGAACGAGTTAATAGCCCTAAACTTGCTCTATCCCCCAACAATTGCTTTAACGACTGAAAGTGTTGAAATGCAAGTATCTCTGTTGGCGCCATCAGTACTGCCTGATAACCATTCAATACCGTATTGTACATCGCCATGGCCGCCACCACAGTTTTACCTGATCCCACATCACCTTCCAATAATCTATTCATTGGTTGAATTTTTTCTAAA
This sequence comes from Candidatus Magasanikiibacteriota bacterium, assembly GCA_903837125.1. GTDB lineage: Bacteria > Patescibacteriota > Patescibacteriia > Magasanikbacterales > UBA922 > CAILTG01. The sequence continues at coordinate 10,826 of CAILTG010000061.1, forward strand.
TCTTTTAAAATTTCCCAGGAAGAAATTTTCTGTGGCTTGGTTAATTCAAAGGGTAAACTGGCCACAAAATTTTTTATTTCGTCTTCTTTAAATTTTAATTCCGGCGCTATTGAACTTTTTAGTGACTGTCGAATCATTTCCGCGCGAAGTTGTAAAATAAATAATTCACCAAATTTAATGCGTTTTTCACTTTGTTTTAGGTCAATTTGATCAACCGGAAAATGAATTCCGCGAATTGCTTCAGCTAACGGCACTAAATCCGCTTGTTCCAAAATTTCTTGGGGCAACCATTCCTTAATATTTTTAGTTAAATCAATAATCTGGCTGACTAAATATCTAATTTGTTTTTGCGTAATTCCCCCGGTTAAAGCATACATCGGCACAATCCTCGCCGTATGCATCTGTCCCCCTCCCCTGTTAGGGGAGGACAAGTGAGAGGTATTCACTCGCTCATAACTTGGTCCCACCATCTGCAACCCCAACATGTCACTTTTCACTTTTCCTGACAAATAAACTTCATCTCCTGGTTTTAAAACTTTAGTTATAAACGGCTGACCAAACCAAATTACTTTAATGCGGTCTGAACTATCTACCACCACGGCCTCGGTAATTATTTTTCTTTTTTTAAAACTGCGCCTTGAAGCAATTAATTCAATTTGTCCTTTAATACTCACCTGTTCCCCATCTTGAAGATCTTTAATTAATTTAATCTGGCTAAAATCCTCATAACGAAAAGGAAAATAAAAAAGCAAATCTCGAACAGATTCCAAGCTTAAATGTTTTAAATTCTTTTCTAAAGTCTTGCCCACCCGATTAAGTTGTCCAATTGGAGTTCTTAAATTCATGAGATTATTGTAACATAAAACCTCCCTTTAGGGGAGGAATCTTAGTCTTAGTCTTAGTCTTAGTCTTAGTCTTAGTCTTAGTCTTAGTCTAATCTTTTAATTTTACAATATTCAACTCCCTTTTAGAAAGCCAAAAAAACAAACCTACGACCACAAAAGTAACCAACGGGGAAATCCAGGCTGGCACTTCCGAACCCAAACTTTCTAAAAGCATAATCAACCCCAAAACTCCTATAGAATACATGGCACCATTTTTAAGAAAACGATATTTTTTTACAGTTTTTGCTCCTTTAACTGTAACATAACGAACAATAAAAGCACCTAAACCATTTCCCAATAAAATTAAGGGAACTGAAATGGTAAAAGCAAACGCGCCTAAAACACCATCAATGGAAAAAGTAGTATCAATTAATTCCAAAAATAAAATTTTACTAACATCTGATAAATGACCGGAAGTTAATTCTTTTTCTTTTTCTTCAGCATTCTTTTTAAAACCAGTGGTAATAAAAAAGGCTGTTGAACCAACCACGGCGCCCAAGGCAATCAACGGATTAATTTTAATGGTAACCCAGACAACAATTAAAAGTACCAGTGAAACAACCGTATAAAACCAAAATGAATATTTCTTATGAATATATTGTTCTAGAAAAAAAGCGTATTCTTTAGCTTCCACAAAAAACCAATGAAAAAATAAAAATACCAAATACAATCCGCCACCGGCCAGTAATATTGGCTTGCGTGCTTCAATGATTTCTTTTACATGAGGATCAGAACTAAAAGTGGCCAAAAAAGAATTAATCACCCCCAGCTCGGTATTAGACAAGTAAACTATGAGCCAAGGCATTAAACCGCGAACCAAAAATACTGCAATAAAAATACCATAAAACAAAAACCACTTTCTGGCCTTTTCCGACATGGTCATTAAAACATCGGCATTTACTACTGCATTATCTACACTTGAAATTACCTCAAACAATATCAACCCAAGTACAATTATTAGGCCATCATAAATTGACATAAGAAGTGTTAATTATGTGCACCCGGCAGGAATCGAACCTGCATTTCCGGCTTCGCAGGCCAGCGTCCTATCCGTTGAACGACGAGTGCAAAACGAAATTTATAATTTAAAATTTTTAATTTTTAAACAATTTTTAATTTTAAATTCTTCGATATTATATCAAAAACAAGCCAAAAAGTCAATAGCTAATAAAAAATCCTAAACCCTTTAAACATATGGATTCAGGATCTCATTAAAAATTGGAAATTGATCACTGTTTAATGAATACGCCAATTTCTAGCTATTCTTTCCCCCAATGGCTCATCTTCTTTTTCAGTGTCTTCAGCCACGTAAGCCCTAAGCGTCTGACGTATTTCTACTGGATCTTGATCTAAAAAAGGCACAACAATTTTTGGTCGAAAAGGACTTTTAGTTTCCAAAAACAAAGTTTTAATCTCTGGGGGATTATAAATAATATAAAAACTGTCAAATTCAGAATAATTATAAAAACGATTACCAATTACCACACCCAGCTCGGCAATCTGAAATCTCACCTGTGGCGGTGCTTGATGCGACTGTAAAAAAAGAATAATTGCAAAAAGTATAATAATTAAAGAAAATAAAAAATTTCCTGTTAAAATGCCATAAAACACCAAGCCTATCCCCAAAATTATGGAAATAACATACCAAGGCAAACCACGAGCATGTTGTTCATATTCCTGAATAGTCCATTCATGCAACACTTCTCCTAAGTTAGTTTGTTGATCAAGTGGTTTAGGCATATAATTAAAATTATCAATAATCAATTTTCAATTTACAATAGACAACTGTCAATAATCAAATTCAATTGAAAATTGTAAATTGATAATTGAAAATTACTCTGGTAGACCTGAGAGGGCTCGAACCTCTGACCTCTGCAATGTGAATGCAGCGCTCTAACCAACTGAGCTACAGATCCATTATAGCACAAATTATAGTACAAAAACATCCAACTGACAAGCACCCACTAATTACTATCACCAATAACACTAATCACAAACACATTAGTGGTATTAGTGCTTTGGATTAGTGGACCGATTGCCAAAATTATCATTTTCCATTATAATAGCACCACTATGCCTCACTTGCATATTAATTTTATAGACCAAAATCAAATTCCACCACCAGAAGAAAAAAAACCGCGCCAAACCAGACGGTTTATTTTTATAATTTTGGCTGTTAGTCTCATAATACTCGCCGGCGGTTGTCTAACCAAAGCCTTAATTGGCAAATACACCCCCACCAATCCTGCAGATTATGATGCTGTCACCTTAAAACCCAAGGCCCCTGAGGGATTTTTAAACAAATTAAAATACTATATTTTCAACCAAGGCAACAATTTACAAGGTCAAAGCGATGACCGAATCAATATTCTTCTTTTGGGAATCGGTGGAGCAGGCCACGATGGACCAGAATTAACCGACACCATCATTTTGCTCAGTCTTAAACCCTCTACCGGAAAAGTGGCGATGATTTCTATCCCCCGTGATTTGGCGGCAGACATTCCCGGACACGGCATCGTAAAAATAAACAATGCTAATGCTTATGGAGAAATTAAAAATCCCGGCTTTGGTCCAGAACTATCCAAAGAAATTATTGAAAAAATATTTGATATTAAAATTCCTTATTATGTTAGAGTAGACTTTAAAGCCTTTGAAGAAATAGTTGACGCCCTGGGCGGAGTAAAAGTTAATGTAGAAAAATCATTTACTGACCCCATGTACCCTACCAATGATTATGAGTACCAAACTGTTAGTTTTGTACAAGGTGTAAAAGACATGAATGGCAACGAAGCTTTAAAATATGCTCGTTCACGTCATGGAAACAATGGCGAGGGGTCAGATTTTGCTCGTTCTAAAAGACAACAGCAAATTCTTTTAGCAATAAAAGAAAAAATATTCTCTTTTGGCACTTTGGCCAATCCTTTCCGTATCAGTAATATAATTAATTCACTGACTACCCATATCAATACTAATTTAGATTTTAGTTATATAATGGAACTGGCCCGCCTAAGCAAAAACTTGGATACAAAAAATATAATTAATGTAGTATTTGATGATGGCCCGCTAAATTATCTTAAAAGCACTTTTGGAGCAGACGGCGCCTATCTCTTGGTACCTAAAGATGGCAATTTTGATAAAATTAATAAATTAATAAAAAACGTTTTTGAACAAGGAACTGTTGTTTACAACAACACTCCTCAGCAAGAAGTACCCACCAGTAGCCTACCAGAAGCCAAAATTGAAATAATTAATGGCACTTGGCAAGCCGGGTTAGCTGCCAGAATGAAACAGCGGCTAGAAGAAAAAAACCTTTTGGTATCCACAATTGGTAATGCGGAAGATCGTCCACAAACAATTAGTGGAATTTATAAAATTAGTAATAATAATTTTCAAGATACAACTTCAGCCTTAGAAAAAGAATTACACATTTCTGTTAAAACTTCACTACCAGCAAACATCCAAGCAGCCAGTACCACTGATATTTTAATACTTTTAGGAGAAGACTTGCAGGAATAGTTTTCAATATTTAAAAATTAAAAATTTCAAATTAAAAATTAATTATTATGTCTACACCTGCCAAAATCAAAGAAAATAAAATACCAACAATTGCACTCGTAGGCCGGGTTAATGTTGGCAAATCCACGCTTTTCAACCGCTTAATTGAAAAAGATAAAGCCATTGTTTCTCCTATTCCTGGTACCACGCGGACAAACAATGAAGGTCTAATTTTGTGGCGCAAAAAATTGGTAAAAATAATTGATACCGGGGGTTTAACTTTTGACGAAACAATTCCCTTGGAAAAAGATATTATTAAACAAAGTGAACAAGCAATTGCCGAAGCCGACATTATACTTTTTGTAATTGATGCCGAAGCAGGAGTAATGCCACAAGAACAAGAACTAGCAAAATTATTAAAAAAGAAAACCACTAAACCAATAATTCTTTTGGCTAATAAAGTAGATAGTCAAAAAATTGAAAACAATCTACACTCACCTGAATGGTATAAACTAAATTTTGGTGAACCTTATGCGGTTTCTGGAGCCAATGGCAGAAATTTAGGTAATTTTTTAGATCTGCTATTCAAAAAATTAGCAAAAATTAAACATGCCCCTAAAACTGTTAAAATCAAAAAAGAAGAAATCATTAATATCGCCATAATTGGCAAGCCTAATGTTGGTAAATCATCATTGTTTAACAAATTAATTGGCCAAGAAAAAGTTATTGTTAATCCTTTGGCCCACACCACTCGCGAACCACATGATACTTTAATAAGTTATGCTTATGAAGTTGATGGCAAACAAAAAACTCAATTAATAAATTTTATTGATACTGCTGGTATTCGCCGCAAAGCCCATGTAGAAGGTCATATTGAAAGAGCTGGAATTAATAAAAGCATTCAAGAAATTGAAAAAGCCAATCTTATTATTTTTGTAGTTGATGCTTCAGAACCTATTTCCTCACAAGACCGACAACTTGGAGGTTTATTGGAAAATAAAGCCAAAAGCGTAATTTTAGTAATAAACAAATGGGATTTAAGTGAACAAAACGATGATCATCACCGCAATGAAATTAAAAAAATGATTTACGGCCAATTCCCTCACATAGATTACGCCCCGCTTATTTTTACCAGTAGTTTAACAGGTTATCGGGTACATGACATTTTTCCATTAATCACCCACATCTGGCAAGCTAGACACACCGAGATACCTAGTCCAGCCTTACACCAATTTATAAAAAACACTGTTAGGAAACATCTCCCTTCACGCGACAGAGGCGTCAGGCATCCTGAACTTTTGGGATTCCAACAACTCAATTCTAATCCCCCGGTCTTTGAACTATTTATTAAAGCCAAAACTTCTCTACACATCTCTTATGTGCGCTTTTTGGAAAATCAATTGCGTAGCCAATTTGATTTTTTTGGCACACCAGTTATAATTAAATTGACAAAGATAAAAAAGTAAATTTAAATATATGCCAGATAGATTAACAGATTTTGAACAACTACCTATAGAGGCTCTTCGACAAATACAAGCAGAAGAATTAAATAACTATATTGATGTTAAGGAAAATGTTGGAGGAAAATTAGAGGTCATTTCTGTTCGATACCAAAAAGGTCAATTAAACCAGAAGCAAACTGATAAACTTACTGATTTGGTAAATCGATTTAGAAAAATAGAAAAAGATGAATTAAAAACCAGAACAAGAGAAACAACCAAAGAAAAAATAATTGATGACATAAAAACATTAACAGCTGCAAAAAATATGATTAATGGCTTACATCAAGAAGTTGACAACCTTTTGGCAGAAACTTCAAAATAATTCTACTTATGAAATTAATCGTCGGCCTCGGCAATCCCGGTAAAACTTACACCAAAACCCGCCACAACGTGGGCTTTATGGTGTTGGATGCTTTACAAAAAAAGTTAACAATAGAAAAAATAACCTGGGACCTAAGCAAAAAATTTAATGCGGAAATCTGTGAGTTAAATTTAAATAATCAAAAAATAATTTTGGCTAAGCCCATGACTTTTATGAACACCTCAGGCGAAGCTGTGCAATTAATCACTCATTTCTATAAATTAACTGTGCTAGATCTAGTTATTGTCCACGATGACAAAGATTTAAAACTTGGCGATATTCGCGTACAAACCGATCGTTCCTCTGCCGGACACAATGGAGTACAATCCATTATTGACCACTTAGGCACTCAAAACTTTACTCGCGTACGGGTGGGAGTAGCAAGTGAAAACGAAAAAAAAATGCAAAATACTGCTAAATTTGTTTTAGAAAAATTTGGACTATTAGAGCGAAAAAAAGTGGAAGAAGTGGTAAACAAAAGTGTAGAAGAAATAGAAAAACTAATAAAATAGTCAAAAACAAAATATAAACAAAATTCAAATTCAACAAAAAATCCACTTATGAAGTGGATTTTAAATTAATTTTAAAAAATTAGACATCCATTTCCTTTGTTACTGATTTCCCATCCACTCCTTCAAAAACCACCTGAAACTTTTCTCTACCATTGTCATTAACAGAACAAGCAAAAGTAACCTTCTGCCCAGTAGCTTCTGATAATTTGTCTGGTAATCCTTGGGTTAATTCATAACCCACTCCTCCGTCAAAACTTCCATTTTCCGCCACAGCTTTATCTACAAGACCTCTTAAAACTATTTTTATTTTTTCCCAACTCGCTTCATTTTGTACTTCTGGAATTTGTAATGCATCTGCTGTTCCCATATTTTTGTAATTAAAAATAATAGATAACTTAGCTAGTGAAGCTATTATAGCATATTTTAGCCCTTTTGTCAAGTTAGACAAGATAATTAAAAATCCGCTGATAAGGCGGATTTTAGTTTAATTAATAACTCTATTTAATATTTTTATTGCTCTACTCACAATTTCAACAATTTTTTGTCTCCCATTTTTTTCCTCTAGCATGCCATCATTCAAATCTTCCAATGCTGTTGCTGCTTCTCTCATTATTATAGCGTTTCCAGGTTCGCCCTGTTGACACCGGGCTACGGATCTTAATAAAAAAGCACGCATTGGCAAAGCTGTATTTTTAAAATCAACAGCAAAAGCATCAGTAGGAATTTTAGCCATTACTTCTACTAATTCTGAATCATCCAAACCTCTGTCCTTTTCTGCATATTGGCCACTGGAGATAATTCTTTCTGGAAACATTTTTAAAAGAGAATTAAAATCCTTTTGTCTTCCTAGTGCGCCTTCTCCCACCATTTTACTTAGCAACTTCGCGGCACGTCTTATGTCACCAGAACCGCTCTCTACTTTTTCCTTTGGACAAACACAAGCGACAAGGGGTCTTTCACAGACTCTACATATAGAATTTCCGCCATCTTTTCCTTCTTTGCTCATAAATAATTATTAGCAAATTAAATAATTAAGTTAATTATTAGCTATTTTAGCCCTTTTGTCAAATTCAATTTTATGCTAAAATATACCAATAATTATGAAAAAAGAAATCCTCCTCTCCTACTTTCCCAAAATGACTTCCAAACGCTATCAAACTTTGATAGCTGTTTTTGATAATTTAGATAATGCTTGGCTGGCAACAAGTAATGATTTACAAAAAATTGGCTGGGAAGAAAAATTGGCGTTAGAATTTATTGATTGGAAAAATAAAGTTGATGCCGAAAAAATTGCTAAAATTTTGGAGCATGAAAAAATTACTTGTTTAATCAAAGACGATCCAGACTATCCGAAACTACTAAAAGAAATTTATGATCCGCCATTTTGTTTGTTTGTTAGAGGTGTTTTAAAAAATGATGGTTATAATTTGGCAGTAGTCGGCACCAGAAAATTTTCTCCCTACGGCCGACAAATAACCGAAGAACTAGTTGAACCGCTAGCTAGCCAAGGAATAACCATTATTTCTGGTTTGGCTTTAGGAATTGATGGCTTTGCCCACGAAACAACTCTAAAAGCAGGAGGAAAAACAGTGGCCGTACTGGGCTCGGGAATTAATCGCGCCCACATTTTTCCTCGTGAACACGTTCGCTTAGCCGATAAAATTGTAGAAGCTGGTGGCGCAGTCATTTCGGAATATCCGCCGGGAACCATACCAACCCGTTACACTTTCCCCAGAAGAAACCGCATTATTGCTGGAATGTCTTTAGGAACATTGGTAATTGAAGCTCCCGAAGAATCAGGGGCTTTAATTACTTCGCAGTGTGCTTTGGATAATAACCGAGAAGTTTTTGCTGTACCACAAAATATTACTTCAGAAAATTCTGCCGGACCAAATAATTTAATAAAAAATGGCGCCAAACTAATAACTTCAGCCAATGATATTTTAGAATCTCTAAATTTAGAAGAAATCAAAAAATTTATAAGTAACAAACAAATCCTACCTGATTCTCCAATTGAAGAAAAAATCCTCTCTTGTCTTTCTAAAGAACCGCAACATGTGGACCAAATAATCAAATCTACTAACCTTGACAGTCCCATCATAAATGCTACACTAACACTTATGGAAATGAAGGGGAAGGTGAGAAATGTTGGTAGTATGCAATATGTTTTGGGAAAGTAAAAATTTTTATCTTGAAAAAAATAATAAACTATTTGAAAATATTAATAATTTCTAATTTCTAATTCACCTAATTTCTAATAAAATATCTAATTTCAAATACCAAATTTGACATTTGAAATTTTAATAGGTAAATTAGGGAATTAGGTGAATTTAAAATTAATTATATGGTATAATTTATCTCTTATCTCTATCTATCTCTTATTATTTAATTTAATTTATGAAAAATTTTAACTTCAAAAAAATAATCTTCCTCACCCTCTTCATCCTTGCTGGTTTTGGTTTAATGCAAATTCCCTTCTCGCAAATTATTGGCTCTAATTTAAAATTCAGTTTATTTGATTTCTACGGCCCAATCGCCGGAGCTTTTGTTGGTTCTGTTTGGGGTTTGATTATTGTTGGAATAATGCAACTAACCAATTGGGCTTGGCACGGCTTTGCTACTGATGCTTCAACTTTAATTCGTCTCTTACCAATGTTATTTGCTGTTTTATATTTTGCCAAAAAATCCAAATGGAATTTATTGGTCCCGGTAATTTGTATGATTGCTTTTTGGCTTCATCCAGAAGGACAAAAAGCCTGGTATTATGCTTTTTATTGGTTAATACCAGTTATTGCTTATTTCTTTTATGATAGATCGATCCTGTTGCGTGCCTTGGGAACCACTTTTACTGCTCATGCCGTTGGCAGTACTTTGTTTCTTTATATTCTTGGACTTAAATCTGCTGTTTGGATTAACCTGATTCCAGTAGTTTGGAAAGAACGAGGTTTAATGGCCATTGGTATTGCTCTCACTTATGTTGCTGGCAACTACTTATTTATTTTATTGGAGAAAAAATTTAATATTACTCTGCCATTTATAAAAGTAAACCCAAAGTATTCACTACACAAATCATAAACTCAAAACTCAAATAGCCTAACCCATTATAAACATGGGTTTTGTTATCTAGGTTGTGGATCATGAATATAAGTATGAATCCCAAACAATCCCAAAAATTTATTCTCTCCTGGGCCAAGCTGGGTAGAAAAGAATACCTAAAAGACCCCACAAAATGCGAGGTTTATCTTAAACGTCTGCAATATTTTTTAGATTTAATTGATAACCCCGAAAAAAAAATCCCCCACTACATCCATGTTACCGGAACTTCTGGAAAAGGTTCTATTTGTTTAATGTTGGATTCAGTTTTACGCGCTGACAAAAAACGAATTGGCACTATGATCTCTCCCGAAGTCGGACCAACTATGACCCGCTGGCAAATAAATGGAAAATCAATGAGTGATTCTGAATTTGCCAAAATATTAACAGAACTAAAACCAAAACTTGCTGAATATTTAAAAACTTCACCCTATGATCCAATTTCTCATTTTGAATTAATGACAGCGATTGGTCTATATTGGTTTGCAAAAAATAAAATTGAATGGTGTATTTTGGAAGTCGGTTGTGGTGGACGTTATGATTCTACAAACATAATTCCTTACAAAGACATTGCCGTAATAACAAATATTGGTTTGGATCACACAGAGATACTTGGGTCTACCAAAGAAAAAATTGCTTATGAAAAAGCGGGAATCATCAAAAGAAACTGCGAAGTATTCACTGGCGAAAGTGATAAAAAAGTTTTACAAGTAATCAGAGACGAATGTAAAAAACAAAAAGTTTCTCTTAAAATTTTAAATTTTAAATTTTTAATTTTAAAACAATTTTTAGATAAATTAATTTTTAAATACGAAAACCAGACTTATTCATTACCTGTTATTGGTGAACATCAAATCGGAAATGCTATTTTAGCCATCAATATCACCAAATCCCTCAAAATTCCCTATTCCGCAATCAAACAAGGACTAGAAAAAGTAAAACTACCATTACGGATGGAAATTATTTCTAAACATCCTCTAATTATTCTGGATGGCGCACATAATCCGGATAAGATGAAGACGACGATTGAAACGATACAAAAGATTAGCAGATCAGAAAATCAAAAGATCAATTTAATTATTGGATTTAGTGAAGACAAAGATCTTAAAACCATGTGCCAGCAACTTTCTACTCTTAAACCAGTGTCAATCGCGATTTCCAAATTTCACGCTCATTTTAAACAATGTGCTGATCCTAAAAAAATTCATGAGCTAATTAAAAAACTCCTACCAAACACTAAAATAAAAACTTTCTCCAATTCCCTAACTGCTTATAATTGGTCCAAAAAACAAAACAAACAGAGTAATCTTCTACTGGTTACTGGATCGTTATATTTGAGTGGTGAAATTTGGGTTAAAATTGACAAAATGGTATAATTGCAGTAGACTGATTCACATATGTCAAAAACTTTAATAATTGTAGAATCTCCAACCAAGGCCAAAACCATAACTAAATTTTTAGGCAAAGACTTTATTGTGGAGTCTTCTTTTGGACATGTACGCGATTTACCCAAAAGCAAAATGGGGGTAGATATTGAAGGCGGAACTTTTTTACCACAATATATTATTCCTAAAGAAAAAATCAAACAAGTTGCTAAATTAAAAGCCGATGCCAAAAAAACTGACCAAATTATCTTTGCTTCTGATGAGGATCGTGAAGGTGAAGCCATTTCTTGGCATTTAGCAACTATTCTAGACATTGAACCTAAAGATGCCAAAAGAATTGTTTTTCACGAAATTACTAAATCCGCTATTGAAGAAGCCTTAAAAAATCCTCGGTCTATTGATCTAAAATTAGTTGACGCTCAACAAGCCAGGCGTATTTTGGATAGATTGGTTGGTTATGAATTATCTCCACTGCTTTGGAAAAAAGTCGCCCGTGGACTTTCTGCCGGCCGTGTACAATCTGTGGCCGTGCGCTTGTGTGTAGAAAGAGAAAGACAAATACTAGCTTTTATAGCACAAGAATACTGGAGTATAGATGGAATATTCAGTAAACATTTGACTGATAACAAAAAACAAACATTTACTGCTAGTCTACATACCATTGACGGTAAAAAAATTGATAAATTAGGTTTAAAAAATAAAGAACAAATTGACGAAATTTTAAAAAACTTAGAAAAATCTACATACTTAATAGCAGATTTAAAACAAACAGAAACTAAACGCACTCCCCCACCACCTTTTACTACTTCTGTTTTACAACAAAATGCCAGTAATCGTTTTGGTTTTTCTGCCAAACAAACCATGGTCTTGGCTCAACAACTTTATGAAGGAGTAGAATTGGGCACTGAAGGACAGATAGGTTTGATTACTTACATGAGAACAGATTCAGTTAATTTATCACAAAAATTTTTAACCGAAGCCTATCATTTTACTAATAAAGAATTTGGTGAAAAATATTCTTTGGAAAAACCCAGATATTACCAAAATAAATCAAAAGGCGCACAAGAAGCGCATGAAGCTATTCGGCCGGCTGATATTTATCGTACACCAGAATCTGTTAAAGAATTTTTATCTCCTCAACAACACAAACTCTATGATTTAATTTGGCGTCGAGCCGTAGCCACCCAAATGACAGAGGCTAAACTAAATAAAACGACTATTGATATCACAACTCTGAATTCTGAACTAGAAAACAAGAACCCTATCTACACCTTCCGCGCCAACGGACAAACCATGTTGTTTGATGGTTGGTTAAAACTCTTTCCTGGCATGATTGATGAAGAAATACTACCAGATTTACAAATCAATGATAGTCTTGATTGTGAAGAATTAAAGTCTGAACAACATTTTACTGAACCTCCAGCCAGATATTCTGATGCTACATTAGTTAAAGCTCTTGAAGAATATGGCATTGGCAGACCAAGCACCTTTGCACCCACCATTGCCACTATTGAAGACAGAGGTTATGTGGTACGCGATGAAAACAAACGCCTAGAGCCTAAAAAAATCGCTTTTGTGGTCAATGATTTATTAGTTAAGCATTTTCCCGAAATAGTAGATTACCAATTTACTGCCCAAATGGAAGAAAATTTAGATGAAATTGCTGAAGGCAAAAAAGATTGGCAGCCAATTATTGCCACTTTTTATTCGCCTTTTCATGAATTAATCGTTAAAAAAACTGAAGAAATATCCAAAGCCGAAACTGTTATGGCACATGAATTAGGCACTGATCCAAAAACCGGCAAAAAAGTTTCAGTGCGTCTTGGTCGCTATGGCGCCTTTGCCCAACTAGGTGATAAAGACGACGAAGAAAAACCAAGATTTGCTAAATTAAAAATAGGTCAGGATTTAGATACAGTAACTTTTGAAGAAGTTCTGCCTTTATTTGAATTACCAAAAAATTTAGGTAAAGATGAATTTGGAAATGATGTAATTGTGGCTATTGGCCGTTTTGGACCATATGCAAAAATTGGTACAAATAATTTTTCTCTCAAAGAGAGTGACCCCTACACCATTACTTTAGAAGAAGTTTTGCAGGCCACCAAAGAACAAGCAGAAAAAAAAGCCAACCAAGAAATTAAAACTTTTACCGATTCTCCTATTAAAATTTTAAATGGTAAATATGGCCCTTACATAACCGACGGAGAAAAAAACGCTAAAATACCAGAAGGCAAAGACCCAGCTTCACTTGAACAGGCCGAATGTGAGGAATTAATTAAAAATGCTC
>CAILTG010000062.1 GCA_903837125.1 Candidatus Magasanikiibacteriota bacterium
CACTTCTTCTTATACTTTTGTTAATGTTACAACCACACATACTATTGACGCCAGTTTTGCCATGACCACCCATACCTTAAACTATTTTGTCGGTCCTCATGGTGCTATTACTGGATCTTCCACTCAAATTATTAATGATGGTTCAAGCGGAACCGCGGTCACCGCTGTAGCAAACGCTGGCTATCATTTTGTAAATTGGTCTGATGCTTCAACTCAAAATCCACGCACGGATACTAATGTTACCGCCGATTATTCTTTCACAGCAAATTTTACTGTTGATGCTTCAAATCCTCCAAGTGGTGGCGGTGGAGGAGCACCACCATCCGCGTCTCCAGCGGTTCCTTCTACCGTGGCACCGGCTATTTTGAATCAAGTGTATGATATTAATGGTTCAATTAGTGTAACTATTGGCAATGCCGTACATAAAGTACAAATATTAAAAATTGGAAATGATGATGTTGTAACCTTTCAAATAGAATCTACTCCATTAATCTTTTCTCTTAAACCAGGCGAAGAAAAACTTTTATTTACTGTAGATGGTGCGGTTTATCCTGATTTGTTTGTTAAATTTAATGGGTTGGATAAAGTTAATAAAAAAGTTAATTTAACGATAGTTTCGCTCAAAGATTTAGAGTTTTTTATTAACTGGGATGTTTCTGTAACCCCTAACCGCGAGGTTTACCTCAATTTCAATTCACCACAAGCCACCCAAATGGCCATTGCTAATTCTGCAGATTTTTCTGGTGTTTCTTTTCAGCCATATGAAAAATTAATGAAATGGAATCTTACTCCTGGAAATGGTCAGAAAACAGTTTACGTAAAATTACGCACAGCACAGGGCGGGGAAAAAGTTTTGTCTGCCACAATTACCCTTCAAGAGCAAACCAATACAGACAACACTGTAAATATTTTTATTCCACCTACTTTTCCTACTTCACCTGCCGTACTTGTCAATTATTTTTTCACTCGTGATCTCAAATTAAACATCGTTGGTGAGGACGTCAAACAATTGCAAAAGTATCTAAATGCCAATGGTTTTTCCGTCGCCAAATCTGGTGCAGGTTCGCTAGGCAAAGAAACCACCTATTTTGGTCCTGCCACCAAAGCCGCATTACTTAAATACCAAAAAGCCAATAAACTTAAACAGACGGGAATATTAGATCAAGCGACGAGAGATAAGTTAAACACTCCAGCATCGACTGTACCAATACAACCGCTATCAACAACTAAATATATTTTCAAATCTTTATTAAAATATGGTAGTCGTAGTGAAGAAGTAAAACAACTGCAACTTCGTCTACAAGAATTAGGTTATCTTAGCCAAAGCGTTAAGGTTGTCACTAACTTTGGTCCAGCTACTAAGGCTGCTGTGATTAAATTGCAAAAAGAGCATCAACTTTCTCCAGTCAATGGTTACACTGATTTGGGAACAAGGGGAGTGTTGAATAGTTTGTAAAGTTTATAAAGTGAGAAAAATATGGTATAATGACAAAACTTTTAAAGTAATTTTTTATGGAGGAAAAACAAAACAAAAATATTTTGTGGTTCAAAGAAATTTCTATTAAAGACGTTCCAATTGTTGGTGGAAAAAATGCTTCTTTGGGAGAGATGTATTCTAAATTAACCAGTAAAGGAATTAGTGTGCCTAATGGTTTTGCATTGACAGCGTCAGCCTATTGGGAGTTTTTAAATTTTACCAATTTAAAGGGTAAAATAAGAAAAGAGTTAAAAAATTTAGACGTTACCAAAGTTAGAGAATTGTCTAGAGTGGGGAAAAGAATCAGAAATTTAGTTTTGGAAACGAAGTTTCCTAAAACAATTGAATTAGATTTATTAAAAGCTTATAAACAATTAGGGGTAGAGGAGAAGATTAATAATTTGTCAGTGGCTGTTCGCTCAAGTGCCACTGCGGAAGATTTACCAGATGCTTCTTTTGCCGGGCAACAAGAAACTTATTTAAACGTGTGTGGAGAAAAAGAATTGCTTTTGGCAGTAAAAAAATGTATTGCTTCTTTGTTCACTGATCGAGCCATTTCTTACCGTGAAACCAAAGGTTTTGAACATCTTGGTGTAGCTTTGTCGGTTACTGTACAAAAAATGGTTAGATCGGATTTGGGAGCTTCTGGCGTGATGTTTACCTTAGACACTGAGTCTGGCTTTAAAGGTGTGGTACTTATTAATGCGGCTTATGGCCTAGGTGAATATGTAGTAAAGGGGCGAATAACTCCAGATCAATTTTATGTTTTTAAAGAAGGTGTAAAACAAGGAAAAAAAGCTATAATTAGTCAAATTTTAGGTACTAAAGAAGTTAAACTGGTGTATCATAAAAATGGTGGTACTAGTCAACAAATAGTAAATCAAGCAGAGCGTAATAAATTTTCTATTACCAATGAAGAAGTGGTACAATTAGCTAAATGGGGTGTACAAATTGAAGAGCACTATGCTAAGTCACAGGATATTGAGTGGGCCAAAGATGGTGAAACAGGAAAATTATATATTGTTCAAGCTCGACCAGAGACTGTTAAAACCAGAACCGATCATTCAATAATTGAAACTTATATTTTAAAAAATACCAGTAAAGTACTTATTCAAGGCATAGCTGTTGGGCAAAAGATTGGAGCTGGAAAAGTGCGGGTGATTGATAGTCCTAAGCAGATGAAATTATTTAAAAAAGGTGAGATTTTGGTAACCAGAATTACTGACCCGGATTGGGAGCCAATTATGCGATTGGCTTCGGCCATTGTTACTGAACAAGGTGGAAAAACTTCACATGCAGCCATTGTTTCTCGTGAACTTGGTGTGCCATGTTTGGTGGGTGCGCGTGAGGCCAGAAAAATTTTAAAAACCGGAGAACCGGTGACTGTCTCTTGTGCTCAAGGTGATCAAGGTTATATTTATAAAGGAATTTTGCCGTTTGAAGTGAAACGAACCGAGATTAAAAATCAGGCAAAGACCAAAACTAAAATAATGATGAATGTAGGTGATCCAGATAATGCTTTTTCGCTTTCTTTTATACCAAACGATGGTGTAGGTTTAGCTAGAGAAGAATTTATTTTTACCAATTTTATTCGCATTCATCCAATGGCACTAATTAATTTTCACAAATTAAAAGATAAAGTTGCCAAAAAGAGAATTGCTGAGTTAACACGGGGTTATAAAAATAAAGAACAATATTGTATAGATAAATTGGCTGAGGGTATTGGCCGTATTGCTACTGCCATGTATCCCAATGATGTTATTGTTCGTTTGTCTGATTTTAAAACCAATGAGTATGCTACCTTAATTGGTGGTAAGGAATTTGAACCAAAAGAAGAAAATCCTATGCTTGGTTGGCGTGGAGCAAGTCGTTATTATTCTAAAGAATATAAAGCAGGATTTAGATTGGAATGTGAAGCTTTGAAAAAAGCGAGGAATGAATGGGGATTAAAAAATATTATTGTCATGGTGCCGTTTTGTCGCACACCAGAAGAAGGGGAACAAGTACTAAAAACCATGGCAGAATTTGGTTTGAAAAAAGGAGAAAATGGTTTGCAAGTATATGTAATGTGTGAAATTCCTTCAAATGTTATTTTGGCCGAGGAATTTGCCAAAATTTTTGATGGATTTTCTATTGGTTCCAATGATTTAACTCAATTAATTTTGGGAGTAGATCGAGATTCGTCTTTGGTCGCCCATATTTATAATGAAAAAAATAAAGCAGTTACTACTTTAATTCGCCAAGTGATTCAGGTTTGCCACAAACACAAAATTAAAATTGGTATTTGTGGGCAAGCGCCAAGCGATTATCCGGAATTTGCAGAAATGTTGGTGCGGGAAGGAATAGATAGTATAAGTTTAAACCCTGACACGGTAATTTCTACTCGTGAAAGAATTGCAGCTGTAGAAAAAACTTTAGGCAAAACCGGAAAGAAAACTAATTTTAAATATTTAAGTTTACTTTTGGCTATTGGTTTGTTGGCCGGTGCTGCTATGTTTTTAGGAGCTGGTTGTGGAACTGGTGTTGGCAACAACAATTCTATTGTTAATGATGATATTTCTCCGGCACAAATGCGACAAAAGGTTGAAGAAAAGAACCAACAAGAATTAAATAATCAAATGATCACTTTAAAAGAAAATAGTTTTGCTAATTTTAGTTTACAGTATCCGGTTGCTTGGGCAGTGGCACACGATAAAAACAGTGTTACTTTAAACAATGAAATAACTGAAGATTATTTTATGGTTTCATCCGCAGGAGTAGAGGGTAGTGGCAGTATTGCTCCAGATAAATTACAGCAAATTATGGTTGATGGTAAAAATGCTGTGCGTTACACAGATAATTTTAAAGGCACACCTGATGGCGAATTTATAGCAGTGGAAATTGGTAAAGGCAATAAAACAATTTTTATTCGGGGCAGGGGAGAGAAGTTTGATGTTATTTTAAATTCAATGAAGTTTGTGACGAGCAGTTAATAAATTTCACAATAAATAATAAAACGACCTCATTAAGGTCGTTTTATTTTGATTCTTATAAATTCCGGTAAATATCGTGTTTGCCAATAGAGATAAATAAAATATCTCCATTATCTTCTCGTTCAAAAATAATACGGTAGTTACCGGTAATAGAAAGCGACCACAACCCCTTTAGTTTGCCTTGTAGAGCATGGAGGCGAAGTGAGGGGTGTAAAGGATTGTCTTTAAAAATCTTTTCTTTCTTGACAGCTAAACTAGTCAGCGCTGCTGGCAGTTTATGTACTTCATCAACAAATTTTGAAGAATACAGAATTGTTCTAACAATCATATCAAATCGGCCATGGATTTGGCTTTAATTGATCGCCCCTCCTGGTATTCTTTCCGAGCTTCTTGTGCAGTTTTTAAAAGTTCAGTTTCAGAAATTAGGTCCTTGTCGGCTTCAAACAAATTTAGAATGTAAGCACTAACTGACCAAAAACCGCGTTTTTTGGCTAAAGTTTTTAAAGTGCGTGCCTTGGTGGCAGGTAGTGACAAACTTAAGACTTGGCGCATAGTAAAATATTAATGTTTAATAATTTAATTGTAATACAGTTGTATTACAAAGTCAAGATACGAATTGTGGATAAATGAAAAAGTCTGCCTTGCAGCAGATTTTTTCGCGGGTTAGATTTCGTGTTTTCGGAGTTGGTATGTATATATACAGCAATAAAAATGTTAAACAAAAATCCATTCGCATTGTCCTCCACGTCTTCTTCTAATTTAGTTTAGAAAAAAACGTGGTGTGCGAATGGATCTTCGTCTCGCATCCCCCACGACCTTCCCGGCGGTCCGGTGTCTCCCATGGTGTCCTCCTTCCTTCACTAGAGGGTCGCGCCACAGCTGGTGCACGCACCGCCTACGGGCCCTCTTCCGTAGCAGGTTTCGCCGATGTCTTGCCGGTAGGCGTAGCACGTCGTCATCTGGACGACGCGGGGCGCCAGCTTGGCAGCGGGGCTGGCGACCATCGTGGGTTTGGCCACCGTGGGTTTGGCCACCGGTTTGCGCCTTTCGGCGGCCTTCTGATCGCGAACGTGCTTACGCTCGCCTTTGGAGTGAGTGGATCTGCTCATCATGTTCTCCTTCAATTGCCCCTAGGGGCAGGATGGAATAATTTAACCATAACGAGGGAGAGAAGTCAATGATAAAAAATAAAAACCAAATTACTAAAATTACGAACAATTACGAACCAAAATAACAAAAAACATCGCTTTGTTAAGCAATGTTTTTTTTCGCGGGTCGGACGGGGCTCGCACCCGCAACTTCCGCCGTGACAGGGCGGTGCTCTAACCA
>CAILTG010000063.1 GCA_903837125.1 Candidatus Magasanikiibacteriota bacterium
AATAAAAAATGCCATTACCATAAGGCCGACAAGAAGCGAGGTGCTGAAATATTTGCCAACCAAAGGTTTGGCTTCGGTAAATAATTCTTTTGTTTTTTTGTTGGGATTTTTTATAGCTATTAAAAAAGCAATTTGCGCATATAAACTAAGTATAATCGTGGCAATAAAAAAGACTGCGCCGGCAATGCCTAGGGAAGTAGTCAAAATGAGGTTAGGTGTGTTGCCTTTACCTGAAATATTGGAAAAAATTCCCATGATAATTCCAAGAGGTAAAGCAAAAATAACAGGAAATAATTGCAAGCCTAAGTATTTCCAAAAATGCTCACCATAATCAGTGGCGCTTGTTTTTAACAAAGCCATGAAGCTGGATAACTTTGGTAAAGTTGGTTTTGTTTCTGCGGGAGAAATTTGTGGGGTTGTTTGAGGCATAATGGTTAATTTAAGAATTTAAAAATTTAAGAATTTAAAAATGAATATAATCTGAACCCCGAAGAGAATCGGGGCAGGTCTACAAATAATGGTACGAATCTGCAAATCACTTTATTCTGATAAAGAGTATTCCGTGGTTGTTCGTATTTAATATGGAAGTTTGAGTAGACTCCAACCACCCCGCCCTTCGGGTACCCCTCCTTGGTAAGGAGGGGATTATTTATTCGCGGATTTGCGTTCCTATTTTTTAAGTTCACTCTTAAACCAATCAACCCAGGGCACAGTAATTGGGTCGACGTGGTTGGCTTGGGCTAGGTAATAAGTTATCCAGGAGCCAAGTTGGAGCATTTCCAGACATTGTTCTAGTTTGGTGTGACCGGTGAGTTTGTGGCTGAGAACCTTGACGCCATTTTTTACTGCTACTTTTTTGGTAAGGGCGACTCGTTTTTGAATTCGAGGACTGTAAATGTTAGATTCGATAAATAACATACCGACGCTGTCTTTGCAAGTAATGGGATGGCCGAGGCCTTCGAGAGCGTAATGATTCATTTCTGGAATGATTAAGTAATTGGCGCGATTTTTGCTGTTTTCATTGATTTGGTTACGGAAAGCGTGAGCATTGCCAGCAAGAAATGGACCAGCGACAACGATGAAACCACAGCCTCTAATGTCAGCGGCTAATTTGAAAGCTGTGTTATTTGTTTTAGTTGGAATTAATTTGTCGCCTGTTTTGGCCAGTGTCGATAAAGCGACTTTGATGGAAAGTGGGCTGAGTTTGATTTGATTAGCAGAAATTAAAATTTGAGCTAGACTGAAAATGGCATAACCGAGAGCAAGGCGAGGCTGGTTTGATGGGTTTTCGATAGCATCAAACGAGAGAACGGGCGTTTTGTCAGTGCGAGCCATTTTTAGTAAAGGATTATTTTTACTGTTGGAAGTTAGGACGACAATTTGAGCTTTTTTCTTTTTGGCTTCGCGGTAAGCGTTTAATGTTTCTTCGGTGGTGCCGGAATATGAGCTGGCGATAAAAAGGCAGTCACTGCCAAGCCAACCAGGAGTTTCATAATCAGCTAAAATGATGATGGGGGATTTTAAATCAGACTCAAAGACGCTATTAAAGATGCGTCCGCCAAGATTTGAGCCGCCCATGCCAGAGACAACAATCTTGTTTATTTTTTTATAAGCTTTGGGCAAAGTGAAATCTTTGCATTGTTTTAAAACATCTTTGATCTGCTCAGGAAGCAAATAAATCGATTGTGCCACTGAGTCAAGATGATAAAAATTGTCGGTTTGGTTAATCATAGAATTGTATTTATAGCCTTTTTCTTGCTATAACAATATTAATTATGCTATTTTAAGTATAACACTAATAAATAATTCAGCAAATTATGAATAATCAATTAAAAAAGAACTTAAAGCTTTTTTCGGTTTGTGTTTTGGTGGTGCTGGCCTTCCAACTATTATTAATGGGTGTGATAATTTTATTTAGTTATTTTCCTTTTGATTCAAATCCGGCTTTTGCCCATAATTTTAATCCTTGGCTTTTGTTGTATCGTTGGGACAGTGTTCATTATTTGAATTTAGTGGTTAATGGTTTTAATAGCGCAGTTTTTTATCCATTGTATGTTTTTTGTGTAAACATGGTGGATTTATTTTTTAATAATTTGTTAATGTCAGGTTTAATGGTGAGTTGGTTGTCACTTGCCGGCGCTTTATTCTTTTTTTATAAATTATTACGATTGGATAATGACAAAAGCAAGACACAAAAAATAATAATGCTTGCCTTAGTTTTTCCAGCGGCATTATTTTTTGTTTTGATTTATACTGAAAGTTTATTTTTGTTTTTAAGTTTAGGCGCTTGGTATTTTTTGAGAGTAAAAAAATATTTTTGGTCAGCTGTTTTGATAGCTTTGCTTATTTTGACTCGTAATGTGGGCGTGTTTATGTTACCAATATATTTATTGTTTTTATGGCAAAATGAAAAAAATGGTACTTGGAGATTGTGGTTAAAAAATAATAAAAAAAGATTGATTTATTTAATATTGCCAATGATAACATTGGCCGGTTGGTTATTGTATTGCCAAGTTTCTTTTGGTAATCCATTGGCGTTTATAACTAAGCAATCAGCTTGGGCAGAGTATCGATCTTTTACTTGGCCATGGTTGATTCCTGCTGTGCTTTTTAAATTAGTGCAACAAAGTCCATCGCCGTTATATACTTTTTTTAGGTTAGTTGTGGTTGAAGGGATGAGCTATGTTTTGTTGCTTATAGCGACTGGCTATTTTTTAGTTAAAAAAGACTGGTTTTATGGCGTTTATTGCGCTTTACCGCTATTATTGTTTTCTTTTTTTGCACCGTTTTATTCTGTTAATCGGTTTATAATAGTGATTTTTCCTATTTA
>CAILTG010000064.1 GCA_903837125.1 Candidatus Magasanikiibacteriota bacterium
ATACTCGTCTAATATTTTGCTTTTAGCTTCTTTGTCGGCCTTGAGGTAGCGGGGCAAGACCTCCAGGGTTAGTTCATGACGTGTTTGCATATTCATATGTACGCCATGGTAATATTTTTCGTTAGCTAACGATATGGGGTATGGTGTGATTTTTGGTTATCTAATTCGAATAATTTGACAAAAAAAAATAAGGGTATACAATAGCACTATTAACACCACCGCCACTACTCGAAAGAGTAAGGGCGGTTTTGTTTCTCCTATTTTGTGATAAAATAGTTTCAATATGAATGATAAGCGAATAAAAAAAGTAGCAATATTTATTGATGGTGGAAACTTCTATAGAAGAATACGTCAAGATAGTTTAATCCCCAAAGGTACAAAATTTGATTATTTAAAATTTGCAGAATTTCTATCGAGAGGTAGGATAGTGTCTTCCAAATCGTATTATATCGGTATTGTCAGAAATTATAACAAGACCCAGGAAAGTCAGAAGCTGGTTGAAAGTCAGCAGAAATTATTAAGTAATCTTGAAAAAATAGGATACACAATCAAGAGAGGAAAAATAGTTTACGATAATAAAATAAGAGAAAAGGGAGTAGATGTCCAAATCGCCATTGACTTGGTTATTGGTGCTAGTGAGAATAAATATGATGTCGCAATTATAGTAAGTTCTGATACGGATTTAATACCAGCGATTAAATACGTTAGATCTAAAGGTAAATTGGTTGAATATGTTGGTTTTGCCCAGTCACCATCGCTGGGAATGATAAAGGAATCTGATGATAGGATTTTGTTAATTGATGAGCAGATAAAGGAGTTTAAAATGCAGGAAAAATAGTATCAAAAAAATACCATTAGTTATTTTTTGCTTAAGACCGCCGAAACGCTTTGCGTTTCGGCGGTTTGTCTTTTCTTCCCTCTCCCTTCCGTCATTGCGAGGAACGAAGCAATCCAGACTTAGTCTTAAAAAAGACCTCATTCCTGACATGGCTTGGATGCCAAGCCAGGCTTTGTCTCTATCCCCATTTTTTAAATTTGAAATCATTATTTGATTTGTTATAATATTGTTAATGGTTCCAATGAAAAAGTTCCAACCATTTAATTTTGCTATAAAAATTCTAGCTCCACTAGTTTGGATTTTTTCTGCCCTCAAAACTTTTAAAATTTCAAAATGGTATTTTCTGTCATCCTCGTCCCCGATCGCTGTCGAGGATAAACTCCTGCGGGGATCCAGGATTAAATTAGAACTGGATTCCCGTCGGAATTTATCCTCGGCTACGACCGGGGACGGGAATGACAGACGCGCGAATTTCATATCTAAAATATTTTTCTTCTGTCATTCCCGACCTGATCGGGAATCCAGTACTAATCAGAGTGGAGACTGGATCCCCGCATTCGCGAGGACGACAATCGGAATTGTCGTTTTTGCTGTAGTTGTTTTAGGTTTTTTTATTGCTCCAAATTTTTCGACAATCAACTCATTTTAAATATTATGCCCCAAGAAATAGTAATAAATTCTCTTAATAAAGACTTTGAGACCATCAGAAAAATTGACAAAGATGGCGTGGAATTTTGGCAAGCCAGAGAATAAATAACCATTTTAACCAACTGGTTAAAATGGTCGCAATTGGCTCTAATACTGTTGTGTTTTACCTAACATATGTTATAATAATCTCAAGTATTCCTAAATAGCGGAATATAAAGAAACAAAATGCAATATATAGACTTAAAGTCACAGTTAAAGGATTTCCCAGTCTTTTCAATTATAGATATAGAAAAGGCTGATTTAACCTTTCATAAGCAGAGACTTAGTGAATGGCAGAGGAAAAATTATATAAAAAAAATTAGGCAGGGTTTTTATGTTTTTTCCGACCTTGAAATAAATGAGCAAATACTGTTTATCATTGCCAATCGTATTTATGAACCTTCATATATATCACTAGAGATGGCCTTATCAATACACGGTTTGATTCCAGAAGCGGTTTATGGTGTTACGTCTGTTACCTCGCAAAAAACCAAAACCTTTCAGACACCAATAGGTAGTTTTATTTACAGGCATGTTCAGCCAGCACTTTTGTTTGGGTATGAATTAAAAGAAAATAATGGGCATTATTACAAAATAGCCGAAGTGGAAAAGGCTATTCTTGATTATTTATACTTTAACCCAAAAATCAAAGATGAGGCGTCTTTCAATGGTTTACGCTTGAATATTGCTGAATTTAATAAGAAGGTTAATATTGAAAAATTTA